>JBIOJD010000012.1:0-22937 GCA_044450485.1 Polyangiales bacterium
GATGGGAGCTTCGCTCCCCTCTCTCGGCGGAGCCGAGATTCAACCCTCAGCGCCAGCGTAGCGAGCTCTTCCCACCCCACGCGTAGGGGAGTTCTGCTGCCCTCTCTCGGCGGAGCCGAGATTCACCCCTCGGCGCTGCCGGGCAAGACGGAGCACCCGGTTTTTCACGTGTGATACATGGCGGATGGGAGGTCCGTCGCCTTGCTCGGCGGCTGAAGATCGGTACGCTGCGCGGCCATGGTCACCCGGCACATGAATTTCAACGCTGGTCCGTCGGCGATTCCGCTGCCTGCGCTCGAGCGCGCCCAAAAAGAGCTCCTCGATTTCGAGGGCACGGGCATGTCGATCCTCGAGCACAGCCACCGCGGCAAGGCCTACGAAAAGGTTCACGACGAGGCGATCGCGCTGCTCACCGGGCTGCTCGGGATCCCCGACAGCCATCAGGTGCTGTTCATGCAAGGCGGCGCATCGGCGCAGTTCGCGCTCGTGCCGATGAACCTGCGAACCGACACCCACGCGGGCGATTACGTGATCACCGACACTTGGGGCAAGAAGGCCTACCAAGAAGCCAAAGTCGTGGGCAAACCCCACGTGGCCTGGGACGAGAACAAAGAAGGCCGCTGGACGCGCGTGCCAAAGCAGAACGAGCTCAAGCTCACGCCGGATGCACCGTACGTCCACCTGACGAGCAACAACACCATCATGGGCACGCAGTTCTTCGAGTTCCCGAGCACGGGCAGCGTGCCGCTGGTCGTCGACATGTCGAGCGACATCCTCTGGAAGCCGATCGACGTCTCGAAGTTCGGTCTGATCTACGCCGGCGCGCAGAAGAACATGGGCCCGGCGGGCATCACCGCGGTGATCATCCGCAAGGATCTGATCGAGAAGGGCCGCACCGACTTGCCCAGCATCTTCCGCTACGCGGAGATCGCCAAGAACAACAGCCTTCAAAACACCATCACGACCTTCACCGTGTACATGATTCGCAACGTGCTGCAGTGGGTGAAGGAGCAGGGCGGCGTGACCGAGATGGAGAAGCGCAACCGCAAGAAGGCGGAGCTGCTGTACTCGGCCATCGACGGCTCCTCCGGCTACTACACCTGCCCGGCGGAGAAAGCATCGCGGTCGGTCATGAACGTGGTCTTCAAGCTTCCGAGCGAGGACCTGGACGGGAAGTTCGTGGCGGAAGCCAGCAAGGCAGGGCTCGTCGGGCTCAAGGGCCACCGCCTGGTCGGCGGCATCCGCGCGTCGATCTACAACGCCGTGCCGGTCGAAGGCGTAGAAAAGCTCGTCGACTTCATGAACCGCTTTCGCAAGGGTTGATGACGCAGCACGGAGCTCGCCCTTCAGGCGAGCGTGACGCCGGGGACGTCGCCGTGCTGGAGAAGCTGCGCGGCGATCTCCGCGATCAGCTCCTTGGGCGGCACGCAGCGCGGTCCCGGCACGATCTGCAGCGCGAGCACACCGGCGATGCGCTCTCCGTTGTGGTCCTTGGCACTGAGAAACACCGGCTCGAAATTACGCCCTTGCGCGTCGGTGTAGCGCGCGGCCACCTCGTCGGCGCCGCTCTCGTCGTCGCCGGCACCGGTGGTCACGCTCGCGCCCGACTCGAGCTCGGCTTCGAGCGACGCTTCCAGCCACGAGCCGAGCTCCGCGCTGGGCTCGATCTCGGGCAGGGAGGCGAGCACGCGCAGTTGTCCATCCGGCTGAGCGCCATAAAGATGTCCCGCGTAGCTGTCCATCCGTTGCAAGAGCATGGACAGCGCGCAGCGCGCGCGATCGAACTCGTCGACGCACTCCAGCATGCGGCTCTGCAGGGTCTCGTAGCCCGTGTCGCTCTCGGGCATCGCCAGCAGCGCGCTGGCTTCGTTTGCTCCGCCGAGTAGCTCGACGTCGCGCTCGCGCGCTTCGTCCATGAGCCGCGCGAACTTGGCGGAGAGCGCGGGATTCTTCCCTTGCTTGTACTCGCGCGCGCAGCGCTCGGCCAAACGCTCGAAGCCCTCGCGGTCGCCCATCCAGATCGCGATCTGCGCCCGCGCCTCGAAGAGCAGGCCGAGCGAGAGCCCACCGATGCCAGCCCGCTGGCTCTGCGCGATGGCTTCGTCGATCAAGGCCACGGCCTCGGCATGTCGGCCGGCGCGTCCCAGGGCTTTGGCCACCGCCTGCTGCACCCAGCGCTCGGCCGAGAGCTCCTGCGCGCTGCAAATCTCGAGATAACGCTGCCCGTGCTCGAGCGCTTCGTCGAGCCTTCCGAGCTCACGCAGCACGTCGACATGCGCAGCCGCCACCAGGCAGAAGTAGGGGTGGCGATGCGGTTGCGCCAGCTCGAGCGCCGGCAACAGGGTGTCGAGCGCGCCCTCGAGGTCTCCCTGCAAGAAGCGGTATTGGCTCTGCCCGAACAGCAACGTGGGCCGCCACCCGGGATAGTGCTCGGCCATCGCCGCGACCCCGTCGAGCGCGCGCTTGACCCCGAGAAGATCACAAGTCGCCACGTTTGCGAGCAGCTCGAACGCCGCGCTCGCGCCGATGTAGCGCTGCTGGGCGCCTTCTTGCAGCTGCAGCAGCTCGGCCCTTCGCTGACACGCACGCGCCTCGTCGGTGTTGCCCTGGTTCAAGCGCAGGCACACGCGCAGGCGCCATGCGTTGACGCGATGCTCGCGGTCGGCTTCGAGCAGCTGCGCGTGAACCTCGGCCGTGAGGTCTCCCATCGACGCCTTGAGCAAGCCCAGCAAGTAATGAATCCCGTGGCGGATACCCCGGTAGTAAACTTCGTCGAAGCCCGCGCGATCGGGCTCCGCGAGACGTTTGAGCACCTGCTCGTAGCCCTGTACGGCGCTCTGCGTGCGCCCGCGCAGCGTCTCCTTGCAGGCCTCGACCATCCGCGCCACCACTGCGAGGGCGGGCGACAGCGATACCAGCGGCTCGAGCGACGGCAAGGCCTCCAGGAACTCGAGATCGTAGAGCTGCATGCCAATCGAGCAGGCGTTGGCCGAAAAGCGCGCGAGCTCGCGGATCGCCTCGACGGGCGCATACACCCGCTCGTCCACCGCTGTCGCTTCATAGGCCGCCTGCGCGCGCCCGAGCGCGGCGGCGAGGCGCTCAGCTGCCGGAAGCTCGACAGCCTCGCGCCAGAACAGAAGCCCGCTGTCGCGCTCGAGCCGGTCGAGCACAGGCCGGACCTGGCGCTGGAAGGTTTCGACCGCCATCACCATCGGCGCTTTGGCCAGGATCGCGTGGCGCAGCTCGTTGCACATGCGCGCCGGCATCTCCAGACGCAGGGCTGTCTCGAGAGCGCGCTCGGACAGCTCGAGCGGCGGCAGCAGCAACTGCCCATCGAGCTTGAACAGCAGCTCGACGCCTTCGCGCTCGCGCCCACCGCGCAGCATGTGGTGCACGACCCGCAGCGCGTCCACCGCGCGCCTGCCGAGCAGGTCGGCGATCGCGGCGTGCATCGCTTGGCTACGAGACTCGGGGATCTGCTCGTGCAGCGCCGACAGGAACCCTCGCTGGCTGAAGCGATAGTGCTCGGCATCCGCAACCAGCACGCGCGCCGCAACCAGCTCGTCGAGCGCGCAGAACACGCGCCCGGCATCGCCGTGCCCGGTGAGCACCGGGTAGTCGGCGAGCGCGAGCGGGTCGCCGTCCGCGAGCGAGAGCACGTCGCACAGCTCACGCGCATCGGCCGAGAGCACCGCGAGCCTCCTCGCCAAAGAGTCTCCCAGCGACCTCGGCAAGTCGCTGTCGTCGAGCTCTGCAGGGAGGAGCCAGCTTCCGGCCTCGTAGCGCGCGAGCCCGCGATCGACGAGATGCTGCGCGAGCTCCATCGCCGCGCGCGGGCTGCCGTGTGAAAGCTCGTGAATCCGCCCGGCCACGAGCTGCAGATTCGCAACGTCCCCGAAAACCGACCGCACCAGTGCTTCTATTTGCTCTGCGGTCAACGGCTCGAGGACGACCGGTGTGGCGACCTCACGCAGCAGCCGCATCGACGGGGTCTCGACACGGCCGGTCTCGCGAGTCGCGCTCAGCGCGATCATGATGCTGTGGCGCTCGGTCTTGTGCGCGAGCGCTGCCAGCAACGCGAGCGACGGCTCGTCGATGCGATCGGCATCATCGACGACCAACAGCAAGCGCTGTCCGCGCGACAGGCTCAACACGAAATCGCGCAGCTCGCGCAGCAGAAGACTGCGCTCCGGCGCGGCGCTCGAGCTGCGGCCCACGTCACCTCGCAAGCCCTCGATCGCGTACCCGAGGACATGGCGCGAGAGTCGCGACGCTTCTACCGCTTCGTCCGGCATCAGATCGAGCAACTGGGCGCCGATCTCTCGCACGACGCCGAAGTCTCCGCTGGCGCTGTCGCTCGCGTCGACCCGAAGCACGGTCGCGCCCAGCAGCTTGCCCTCGAGCACGCACGCGTCGAGCACGCGCGAGCGGCCCGAGCCGGTCACGCCTTCGATCAAGAGTGTGCCGCCGTCGCCTCTCACGAGCGACAGCATGCGCTTGCGTACCGCCAGCAGCGCGCCTTCGCGCCCCACGAGCACCGGCGTCGACAGGTAGGCGCGCGATACCTCCGCGCGCTCGCCCATCGGCAGCCCCGCAGCCGCGCACAGCCGTTCCATGACCTCGGCTGCGCTCTGCGGGCGCGCCGCGCGGTCGAGGCTGAGCAACTGCAGCACCAGCGTCACGAGCGGGGCCGGCAGCTCGGGCGTGAGCCTCGAAGGAGAAGGCGGCGGCGACCGCCACGCGTCGCGCAGGTCGCTGAATCGCCGCGCCGGAAACGCGTGCCGGCCGCAAAACATGTAATAGGCGAGCGCGCCGAGCGAGAACAGATCGGCGCGTGCATCGAGCGCCTGCATCTGCATCGCCTCGGGCGCGACGAACGGCGGCGTGCCGACGACCTCCTTGGCCACGCCCATGCAAGCCATGGCGCCGAAGTCCATCAACTTGGCGCGTCCGTCGGCGGTGCAGCGCACGTTGCGCGCCGAGACGTCGCGGTGCAACAGCCCACGCGAGTGCAGGATCGCGAGCGACGAGGCCACGTCACACAGCAGCGCGCAGGCCTCGCGCCACGGCAGCTTGCCGCGCTTGTCCAAGTCGGCGCCGTCGAGCAGCTCCATCGTGTAGTACGGGCCCTGCTCGTCGACGCCGTAGTCGTAGACCTCGATGATGCGAGGGTGCGCGAGCTGCGCGAGCGTGTGGTACTCGCGCTCGAGCAAGGCTTGGCGTCGTTCGGCTTTGCGCCCGTCGCGCGAGTAGCCGCGCTTGAGCGCGACGCGACGACCGGTGCGCGCGTCGCGCACGCGATAGACGCGACCCATCCCTCCCCGGCCGAGGACATCTTCGACCCAGAAGCGACCCGCGATCGGGCGCGACCCGGGGTCCTCGCGTTCCTGCTCCGGCACGTCCTCATTATTGCACTTGGGACGGCAATTTTTGATGTAGTTATTGGTGGATGACGGATCCCACCACCCGACCCCGGTACCACGGACGATCCGCGGCACTTTGTGGGCCTCGCCGCCACTGCGGGAACGGCCGGGACCTCGGCTACGCCCTCAGAGCCCTGCGGCGCAGCAGAAAAACGCGCCGACCGTCCGGCAATCCACACCGCAGCCGCCGCAGTTCAAGACCGGCTCACTCGTGCTCGGGATCGGGCACGGCCAGAGCGAGCACACGCTGTTCGTGAACACGCACTGCCCGTCGCAACAGCCGTAGCTGCTGCTCTGGCACTGGGAGCTGTCGGTGCACGCGCACGCACCGTTCTGGCAAACCATCCCCGATCCGCATGCGTTCGAGCAGCTGCCACACGTGCCCGGATCGTTCAACGACGCTTCGCACCCATCCGAGCTCGTACCGTTGCAATCCGAGTACCCGCCGTCGCAGCCCGTAATCGCGCAGCTTCCGCTGCTGCAATCGCTCGCTGCGTGCGCGAGCGCGCAGGGCGTGTTGCAACCGCCACAATCGGTCATCGTGTTGGTGGGGCGCTCACACCCGTTCTGCGGATTGCCGTCGCAATCCGCGTAGCCAGACTCGCACTTCAGGTTGCCGCACACCGAGCCATTGCAACTGGCCGATGTCACGTGAGGCAGCGCAGTGCAGTCGTTGCCACACGCGCCGCAGCTCTTGGCCGCGGCGAAAACAGCCTCGCAGCCGGTCTGCGGCTTGCCGTCGCAGTCGCCGAAGCCGGTCTTACACACGATCTCGCAAGCGCCAGCATTGCAGCCACCGCTCAGGATGTTCGGAAGCGCGCGACAGTCGTTGTCGCAGCTGCCGCAAGTCGCGGGGTCGGTCAGCGAACTCTCGCAACCGTTGCCCGCAGAGCCTGCGCTCGCGTCGTTGTCGCAGTCCGCGCGACCCGGGTCGCACTGCACGAGCTTGCACGTTCCGTCCGCGCAGCTCTCTTGCGCAAAGGGTATCGCGCACACGCTACCGCATGTGCCGCATGACTCGAGCGTGTGCACGTCGACCTCGCAGCCGTTGCTCAGTGCGCCGTCGCAGTCCTCGTAGCCGGGGTCGCAGCTCGCCAGCTTGCAGCGGCCCGAAGCGCAACCGGACGACGCATGGGCATACGGGCCGCAGTGCAAGCCGCACACGCCGCAACTGTTCGGATCGTCGAGCGAAGCCTCGCAGCCGTCACCCGCCATCTTGTTGCAGTCGGCCTTGCCCGACGCGCAGGTCTGGTCCGTGCACTGGCCGCCCGCACAATGCGAGGCCGAGCCCGAGCACATCGTCCCACAGGCACCGCAGTGGCTCGGATCGCTGCCGAGCGAAGCGCAGCTCCCGCCGCCACAATCGGCAAAACCCGGCTCGCAGCCGACGAAACTGCAGCTTCGGTCGACGCACGCGCTGATTGCGTTGGTCATCGCGCAAGCCAAATGGCAGCCGCCGCAATCGCTCAGCGAATCGAGCCGCGTCTCGCAGCCGTTGTCGCCACGCCCATCGCAGTCGCCATAGCCGGGCTCGCAACCGACCTCGGGCGCACCGTCCGTGCAGCCGGTCGCTCCGCTCGGACAGCGGTGGTCGACCACGCACGCGGCGCTCGGGCTCGTGCTGCACGCCATGGTGGTGGCGTGAGAGGCGAGCTCGCAGACCGCACTGCAGGAGCCACAGTGCTCGGGCGTATCGAGCGTCGCCTCACAGCCATCGCCTGCGAGGCCATTGCAGTCGACGTGCGTGCCCTGACATGCAACGACAGCGCACGCCCCGCTGTCGCAATTGCCGGTCGCGTTGGGAGGCGAGCACGGCTGGTCGCAAGCGCCGCAGTGAGCGACCGTGCTGAGCGGCTGCTCGCAACCGTTTCCGGCCGTGCGATCGCAGTCGCCGAACGGGCCCAAGCACTCGCCGACTCCACAGCTGCCCGCAGCGCAACCGGGCGCCGCGTTCGTCGGCGCTTTGCAGTGGAGGCCGCACGTGCCGCAGTTGTCCGTGCTCCTCAGCTCGATCTCGCAACCGTTCTCCTTGTTGTTGTCGCAGTCGCCGTAACCACCAGTGCATCGCTCGAACTGGCACTTGCCCTGGGCGCAGCTCGCCTCTGCGTGGGGAAACGCGCACTTGGCGCCGCACAGGCCGCAGTTGTCGAGCGTGTCGAGCGTCGCCTCACAGCCGTTCTGCGGATCGTGATCGCAGTCGGCAAAGGGCCGCGTGCACTGCACGATCAAACACTTGTCGCCAGCGCAGGCGGCCACGGAGTTCGGCCGCTGGCAGCTCGCGAACTCCCCGGTCGGCGAAGTAGCGCACTCGTCGCGCAGCGCACCGTCGGTCACGCCGACGAGGGTGCCGCCGTCGTCGACGGGGACCCTCGAAGGTCGGCCGGAGTCCGCAGCGTGGCCGCTGTCGCGGGTCGAGACTCCGCTGTCGGCGCTCGACGAGGGCGCTTGCGGTGCCTCGCGTCCGAGCTTCGCGGCGTCATACGCGGCACACCCCGGGGCGAGCAAGGCCCACGCGCTCCCCAGCGCGAGCAGCGCCCGCAACCGACTGCGTGAGCCAAGCATGCGCGACCCAAGCCGCTTTGCCTCCGCTCCCAAGCGGGGACGGCCACCTCGACGATCTCGTACCACTTCCGCCGATCCCACGCTACGCCCTGGCAGCTAACGTGAACCGCCGCCGGCCGGTGGCCGTGCTAAGAAGGCGAGCCATGGCTGGTGAGCAGAGCCCGCTGTTGCCGCTCTTCGACCTGCAGTCGCCATCGCAAGGCCTATTCGTGGGCCAACCAGGCGAAGACCCGCGCTCGCGACTCTTCGGCGGCCATGTGCTGGCGCAGGCGCTGGCCGCGGCCTGCTTCAGCGTGGAAGGCGTGCCCTGCCATTCGCTGCACGCTTACTTCTTGCGACCGGGCAAGCCGGGCAGGCCGATCGAGTACGAGGTGTTGGCCATGCGCGATGGCCAGAGCTTCATCACTCGCAAGGTGATCGCGGTACAGCGCGACGAAGTGATCGTCGAGCTGGTCGCCTCGTTCGCCCAGGACGAGCCCGGAGCTGAGCACCAGCGGACCATGCCCGACACGCCTGGGCCGGAAACGTTTCCGGATGAAGAACAACGCATCGCGCGCATGCTCGCGCAAGCGCCGCCCGAGATGCACGAGATGGTGCGGCAGAAGCGCCCGATCGAGGGGATCCGAGTGGACGAGCGCAGCTTCACCGAGCGCGCGGCGAGCAAGGGACCGGTGCGGACGTGGATGCGCGCACGTGGCACCTTGCTCGACGACCCGAACCTGCATCGCTGCGCGCTGACGTACGCCTCGGACATGGGTGCGCTCGAGCCGAGCATGCGCGCGATCGGTGCAGGCTTCGGCGACGCCGAAATGCAAGTCGCGAGCCTCGACCATGCCGTCTGGTTTCACCGGCCGTTCCGCTTCGACGACTGGCTGCTGTTCGTGTTCGAGAGCGACTCGGTCGCAGGAGGCCGCGGCTTGAGCCGAGGCAGCATCTACAGCCGCGACGGCAAGCTCGTAGCTTCGCTGGCCCAGGAGGGCGTGATGCGCAAACGCTCCGCGCAAACGCCTTTCTGACGACCGCGCAAGGTCACCCAAATCCGCGAACCGACACCGATCTTCACCTTTGCGGTGGCATGGGGGGCTGGCGCAAAGTAGCCTCTGCCGCGACGTCCATGGCTACGAACAAAGCTTCGCTCGATCAAGCCCGTGCTCTTTCCGATGCGGCGCGCCATCTGACGGATGCGGCGGTGCGCAGCGCCTCTCAGCTCACGTCGGGCGGGGAGTCGATCGACGATCATCAGGTGGTGGTGGATCGCGTCGCGTACGCGGCGACCGAAGCCCGCGCCGCCGCCGAGCTGGTCGCGGCCGCCACGGGGCATGCCCAGCTCGAATCACTGGCCATCGCCGGAGCGGCCGAGCTCGCGCGCACCTGCCGCGATCGGCTCGACCCAGTCGCCGACGAGCTCGGCATCGCATCCGAGATCGAGCGGGCCTACCCGAGTGGCCTGTTGCGCGATCTCGGTCGCGAATCGGTCGTGCGTGAAAACGGCCGCGCTGTCGCGCAGAACGCCGGTCGCAACGCTTGGCCGCTCGATCCGACGCTCGCGGAGGTGCGCAACGCAGTGCGGCAGTTCGCGGAGAAAGAAATCGCGCCGCACGCGGAGCACATCCATCGCCACGACGATCTCATCCCGGAGCGCTTCATCACCGGCATGGCAGAGCTCGGCTACTTCGGCTTGTCGGTGCCCGAGCAGTACGGCGGCCACGAGCTCGGCAACCTGGCCATGATCCTCACGACCGAGGAGCTGTCGCGCGCTTCGCTGGCTGCGGCCGGCTCGCTCATCACGCGCCCGGAAATCCTCGCCAAGGCGCTGCTTGCGGGCGGCACCGAAGAGCAAAAGAAGCTTTGGCTGCCGCGCATCGCGCAAGGCGAGCGCATGGTGGCGATCTCGGTGACCGAACCGAACACGGGCAGTGACGTCGCGGCCGTGAGCTGCCGCGCATCGCGCACCACGCTCGACGGCGTGGAAGGCTTCTTCATCGAAGGCGCCAAGGCCTGGTGCACGTTCGCAGGCCGCGCGGACATCATCGCACTGCTCGCGCGCACGGATGCGGACCCCAAGCGCGGCGCGCGCGGGCTGTCGCTGTTCATCGTGGAAAAGCCGACGTTCCCAGGGCACGAGTTCGTGGCCACGCAGCCGCACGGCGGCAAGCTCGAAGGCAAGGCAGACCGGACGCCCGGATACCGTGGCATGCACAGCTACACGCTCGCATTCGATCGCTGGTTCGTGCCCGCGACGAACTTGGTTGGTGGAAAAGAGGGCGAGGGCAAGGGTTTCTACCTGCAGATGGCGGGCTTTGCAGCCGGCCGCTTGCAGACCGGCGGCCGCGCTTGCGGTGTGGCACAGGCCGCGCTCGAGAAGACTGCCGAGTACGTGACGCAGCGCAGCCAATTCGGCCGGCCGATCATCGAGTTCCAGCTCACGCAGTACCACCTCGGTCGCATGGCGCATCGCTTGGCCGCGGCGCGCGCGATCACCTACGCGGCGGCGGTCGCGATGGACGGGGACGAGCGCGCCGCAGCGCCGCTGGCCGCCCAAGCCAAGCTCTTCGCGTGCGACGTGGCGGTCGAGGTCACGCAGCTCGGCCAGCTCTTGCACGGCGGCTGGGGCTACGCCGAGGAGTACGCGATCAGCCGTTACGTCATCGATGCGCAGGTCTTGCCGATCTTCGAAGGCGTGAAGCCAATCCTCGCGCTCAAAGTCGTCGGCCGCGCATTGCTCACGGAAGCGGGTCCTGGCGGCAGAGCGCGAACCAGCTGATCTCGCGGCCGTAGCGCGTGGCCACACCCACGGTCACGTGCTCGGATACGCGCCGCAGCGTATCGCGCAGCGGGCCGTAGAAGAGCCATGCGAGCCCGTGCTGATTGTCGCGAATCGGCTTCCAGCCCTCGGGCACTTCGGGTGGCAACCTGGTGTAGTCGAGCACGACCTCGCCTCTCGGTGAGTCTTCGAGCGCGACGAAGTAGCCGGGGCCGGTGATGGGCGAGAGGGTCTGGAAGTTCGCGCCGCACAGCTCGCCGGGCGCCCGCGGGTCTGCGTCGGGCAACCGGGCAAAGCGCTTCTCGAACCACGTGAACGCGGGCATCGAGTTCTTTCCGTCGTGGCGGACCGGCGTGAGCGCAGGCACACCGGGCGGGACGAGATCGGTGAGGCGCACCGGTCGGAACCCGTCGACCGCGCGGTACAGGCGGCGCAGCTCGCGGCCGCGCAACCCGCGCACGACCTCCACCCGATCCGCGGCCGAAACGGCTTCGAGCACCGCGCAGATCTTGTTGGGATCACAGGAGGTTTCTCGGATGCACGCACGCAGCTCGGCGTGGGCGTCTCGGCTGTTCATGGGGTGTGCGCCAGCTGCGCGACGCGATGTCCGGTGTGCGCGAATTCTTCGAGCGCACGGCGCGGCCTGGACCACAGCCGCGCCGGCGCGCGATCGATCACTTCGCGGGCGGCTGAGCGGGCGCAGCAGCCGAGGGCTTGGCCGCGGGCGCCGCAGGCTTGGCGACCAGCGTGGCCGCAGGCGCGGCGGGCGCCGCAGGCGCCGCGGGCTTGGCGACCAGTGCAGCCGCAGGCGAGGGCGCGGCGGGCGCCGCGGGCTTGGCAGACGCGGCTACCGGGGCGGCGGGTTTGGCGGGGGCCATCGCAGGTGCGGCGGGCGCCGCGGCGGGCTTGACCGCGACGGTCGCGGGCGCCGCGGCCGGCTTGGCGGCAGCCACGGCGGCGGCAGGGGTCGCGGACGCCGCAGGCTTCGCGGCGACCGGCACGGGTGCTTGCTTCGCTGCCGCAACGGCCATCTTCTTCGCCGCCTTGACCACGCGGTCGATTTCCTTGTTGAACGCCTTGTCGTCCGTCTGCATGCCGTTGAGCCACGTGCTCCAGTGCCGCGTGAGGGCGGCCATGGCCACGGCTTCGTGGATCTCGCGGTCGGTCGCGCCCTGCAGCTTCGCGAACTCGGTGTCGGCGTACACGCAGAACCGACAGGGAATCTGCGACGAGACGGCAATGCCGATCAGGCTCTTGTACTTGCCCGAGAGCGCGGTCTTCTCGCTCATCTCGACGTCGCGATCTTCCTTCCACGCGCCGGCGAGACCCTCGGCAGGAAACTTCTTGGCAAAATCGGGAACGCTGCCGAAGCTGTTTTGCATGTCTTGCATCGCGCTCGCGGCGTCGACCACGTTCACGGGCTTGGGCGGTGTCGCGCCGGCTTTCTTGGCGTGATCGACCCACTTGCCGACCTCGGCCTTCCACTTCATGAAGTCCGTCTGCGTGCCGTACAGGAACGCGCTCCAGTGACGCGTCAGCGCGGCCATCACCACCGCCTCGGCGATCTCTTCCTGGTTCGCACCGTTGAGCTTCGCGAACTCCGTGTGCACGTACGTGCAGTATTTGCAGGGCACCTGCGCGGCGACGCCGAGGCCGATCAGCTCTTTGATCTTGCCGGGCAGCGCGGTGCTCGGGTTCATCTGCACGGTCTTCATCTCTTCCCACGCGCCGGGCAGCGCCGCGTCGGGCAGGGTGTTCAAGAACCCCGGCACGAAGCCGAACATGCCTTTGATGTCCGCGCGCGCCGCATCGGCGGCCGCCTTGGAGTCCTGCGCAAATGCGGTCACCGGGACGATCAGGACGAGCAACAACGCACACGCCAAACGCGATCGGGTCATCAGTTCCTCCTCCGAAATACGGGCGGCCATGAAACCAGCGTCCGCGAATGTTCGCAACGGCTCACGGGGCTTTCCGGGACCCAGGCGCGGCGGTTTCCCCAACTCTTTGGGACCTGCGCACTGTGCCCTACAAGTCGCCGCGGATGCACGGCCCAAGGACATGGGCTACGACCAGCTCCCATGGCCCTGGCGTTCAAGCTCAGCAGCAAGTTCGAGCCGAACGGCGACCAGCCCAAAGCCATCGCCGAGCTGGTGGCCGGCCTGCAGCGCGGCGACAAACACCAGACCCTGCTCGGCATCACGGGCAGCGGCAAGACCTTCTCGATCGCCCACGTCATCGCGCGCACCTCACGCCCGACGCTGATCATGGCGCCCAACAAGACGCTCGCGGCGCAGCTCTACGGCGAGATGAAAGAGCTCTTTCCGGACAACGCGGTCGAGTACTTCGTCAGCTACTACGACTACTACCAGCCCGAGGCCTACATCCCGGCGAGCGACACTTACATCGAGAAGGACGCGATTCTGAACGAGCGCATCGATCGCATGCGCCACAGCGCCACGCGCTCGCTCTTGTCGCGCCGCGACGTGATCATCATCGCGTCTGTGTCTTGCATCTACGGCATCGGCTCGTCCGAGTGGTACGCCGGCATGATCGTGCACGTCGAGCGCGGCCAAGAGCTCCCGCGCGACGTGTTGCTGCGTCGATTGGTCGACATCCAGTACGAGCGCAACGACGTGGACTTTCACCGCGGCGCGTTCCGCGTGCGCGGCGACGTGGTCGAGGTTTTCCCGGCGGCCGAAGAGAACGTCGCGGTGCGCATCGAATACTTCGGCGACGAGATCGAGCGCATCTGCGAGATCGATCCGATGCGCGGCCAGGTGCTGCGCGAGCTCGATCGCTACGGCATCTACCCGAGCTCGCACTACGTCACGCCCGAAGACCAGCGCCATCGCGCGATCGCGTCGATTCGCGAGGAGCTGCGCGAGCGGCTCGCAGAGCTCGAGGCCCAGAACAAGCTGCTCGAACGCCAGCGGCTCGAACAGCGCACGCTCTACGATCTCGAGATGCTCGAGCAGATGGGCTTTTGTCACGGCATCGAGAACTACGCGCGGCACCTCGCGAACCGCAAGGCCGGCGATCCACCGCCCTGTTTGATCGACTACATGCCGAGCGACTACTTGCTGGTCATGGACGAGTCGCACCTGTCCGTGTCGCAGGTCGCGTCCATGTATCGCGGCGATCGCTCGCGCAAAGAAACACTGGTCGAGCACGGCTTCAGGCTGCCAAGCGCGCTCGACAACCGGCCGCTCAAGTTCGAGGAGTTCGAGGGCAAGATCAATCAAGTCATCTACGTCAGCGCGACGCCGGCCGAATTCGAGCTCGACAAATGTCACGGCGTCGTCGTCGAGCAAGTCGTGCGTCCGACCGGGCTGATGGATCCGCTCGTGCACGTACGGCCCGTGCGCCAGCAGGTCGACGACTTGCTCGGCGAGATCCGCGCGCGCGTGGCGCGCAGCGAGCGGGTGCTCGTCACCACGCTCACCAAGCGCATGGCGGAAGATCTCACCGAGTACTACGGCGAGCTCGACGTGCGCTGTCGCTATCTGCACAGCGACGTCGACACGCTCGAGCGCGTGGAGCTGCTGCGCGACCTGCGGCGAGGTGAGATCGACGTACTGATCGGGATCAATTTGCTGCGCGAGGGCCTGGACCTGCCCGAGGTGTCGCTGGTCGCGATCTTGGACGCGGACAAAGAAGGCTTTCTCCGGTCACCGCGCTCGCTGATCCAGACCATCGGCCGGGCCGCGCGCAACGTCCATGGCGAGGTCATCATGTATGCGGACAGGATGACGCCCGCGATGCAGCGCGCGATCGAAGAGACGGCCCGCCGCCGCGCACGGCAGGGCGCGTACAACGCCGAGCATGGCATCACTCCTGAGACTATCCGCCGGGAAATTCTCGATTTTCTGCGCGATCCTTCCGAATCCGACTATGTCGCCATCCCGGTCCTCCGGCCTGGCGAGAGCGATCCGAAACGTATCAACGAGACTATCGAGGAGCTTCGCAGCGAGATGCTGCTCGCGGCCGAGCAGCTGGAGTTCGAGGCCGCGGCGGCGCTGCGCGATCGCATCAAGACCCTACAGGGCAGCGCCCCACAGCCGGCGGTCGCTCCACGCCCTGGTGCAGCACGAGCCGGCCGTCGGCGAAGGTGAGCGCTGATTCGCCGCGCTCGAACGCGCGTTTCGCGCCCCACTGCGCTGGGGTCGCTGCCTTGAGGGCCCATGTTCCGCAAGCTAGGCTCCCCAGCGTGATGCGTCGGCGGTTGTTCGTCGTGGCCGCGCTCCTGGCTGCGTCGGTGGGAGTGGGCGCGGGCGCGGGCCGAGCCCAACAGGCTCCGACCGCGCTAGGCCTGATCGAGTTCCACTTCACGCCCGTCGATGGCGCGCAGCTCGCGCTCTGGATCGAGCGGCAAGACGGTGAGTTCGCCGCGACCGTGCGCTTGACGGAGGCGGTCGCGTACCGCGGCATCGGCAATCGGCCCGGGGCGTCCGAGATGAACAGCGGGTTCCGCTGGCCGTACGGCCGGCGCGAAGGCGCGCTGCCGGTGTGGGCCACCCGCCGCGCCGCGGCGCCGGGCGCCAAGCAATTCCGCCGCGTGATCTTCCAGAACCGCACGAGCGAAGGGCTGGCCTCGAGAACCAGCACTGATCAATCCGTCGACAACTACTACTGCCTCTCCTTCGACCGGACGCGTTCCACCAAGGCTGCGCTCGATGCGATGAGCTGCGCCAGCGTCTTCAGCAGCGACAAAGGGCGCTTCATCACGGATGCGGACGTGAAGGCTGGGTACGGCGAGCCCTACGAGCACCCGGGCTCGCGCAAGGCACAGATGCGGGCGCTCTCACTGGACTCCCTCTACCCGCCGAGGCGCGACGTCACGCCCTGCGGAACGGATTGCTTCCAGCACCCTGACGCGCTGACCTTCGACGATCATGCGCGCGACGTGATGCCCGAGCTCGACGCGGTCACGATGGCCACGCCACCGGCCAAAGAGCAGCAGATCTTGTACTCGGTGCCGGGGGAGTGGGCGCCGGGCTCGTACCGCGCGTGCCTCGAGGTCAACGTCGAGGGCGATTACAACGCGACGTTCAACGACACCACGCTGCCGACGCCGACCGAGCCGCCCAACAAGTGGGACAGCTACGCAATCAGCTTCGGCTACCCGTACCGCGGGCAACCGTCGGTCGTGTACTGCGCCGACTTCCAGCTCGGCGACACGGTGATGCGCACCTACGCGGCCAGCACGGCCACGGGCAGCGCCGGCGGCTGGGAGATCATGGACGGCGGCTACGGCGGGATGCAGCCGATGACGGGCGTCACCGACGACCCCGATCACGCACCAGGCAGCGGCGCAGATCGCCTGCAGAAGATGAGCGACGGCAACCGGCTCTCGCTCGTGGTCAAGCCGTCCGCGATGTGCATGCAGGACGTGGCGCCGTCCGGCGTGAGCGACATGTCCGTCTCGCAGTCCCCAGTCAAGGTTCACGCGCACGAGTGGGCGCACCTGCGCTTCCGCGCGGCCTCGGACGACCAGGGCATCTTCCGCTACGACGTCCGCACCGCGGCGGAGCCCGACCGCATCACCGACGACGCTTCGTTCGTAGCCGCAACGGCGGCCAAGCAGGCGAGCATTGAGGCGCCCGCGTTGGTCGTGCCGACGACCGCGAAGCCGGGAGAGTGGGTGGACGTCGACTTCGGGGGCCTGCTGCAGGAGACGCACTACACGGTGGCTGTGCGGGCGATCGACGGTTGCAACGTCGCAGGCCCGATCAGCACGGCCGAGATCACCACGCCCAAGCGCGTGTTTGCGACCGTGACGCCATGCTTCGTGGCCACAGCCGCCTTCGGCAGCCCGATGGCACGGGACGTGGGCGTGCTGCGCCGCTTCCGAGACCGTCACCTGCAGAGCAACCCGTTGGGACGGGCACTCGTGACGTCGTACTACGCCGTGGGCCCGTCCCTGGCAGACCTGATTCGGGAACGCGAGGGTCTCCGCGCAGCGGCGCGCCTGCTGCTCCGGCCGGCGGTTGCGCTGGCTCGCTTACTCGACTGAGCGGCCGCGCGCAAAGTGCCGGTGCGGAGCGCCGACTCTGGTAAAGTCCGCGCCGACCGCGAGAACAAACCCCCCGCCCGCCCTGCGCTCGCCGGCAGAAAAGGCCTGAAGTATGAACCCAAGAAAAGCTGCCCTGATCGCCTGGCTCGCCGCCGCCTGCTTGGGGCTCTCCGCGTGCCAGCACGTCGCTCCCTATCAACGCGAAGCCTTGGCGCGTCCGGGCATGGACGTAAAAGAGCGCGAGGCGCTGAGCTCGCAGTTCTACACGCACGTCTACGAGGCGCGCGAGGGTGCCATGCCTTCCTCCGAGCACGCAGGCGGCGGATGCGGTTGCAATTAGCCATCGATGGGAATGGCTCCCGACGCTCCCGACAGGCAGCGGTCGCGATCGGGCTGTTGTGCGCGCTCGGTGGGTCGCGTGCGAGGGCGGATGAGAGCACGGGGACTTGGACGGGGGTGGTGGAGGGGCGCGGGAACTACTTTTGGGAGCGGTCGACGCGGGTGGTGGTGCCGGAGGCCAAGCTCAAGCTCACCTCGCCCAACGGCGTGCGCTTGGGCGCGGGTTATCTCGTCGACGCGATCACCAGCGCGAGCATCGCAGCGGCGGCCACGAGCGATCAGCTCAAGACCGAGCTGCGCCACGGGGTGCACGCAGACGTGGGCAAGGAGCTCGACCTCGGTAGCTCGGAGCTGGACCTGACCGTGCTCGGCGCATACAGCACGGAGAACGACTATCGCTCGTGGATCTACGGGCTGCGGTCGAGCCTCTCGTGGGGCGAGCGCGCGAGCAAGCTCTCGCTCACGGCATCCCGGGTGCAAGACCGCGTGCTGAGCAACGCGGACCGCACCTTCGATCGCCCGCTCTCGGGGGTCACCGTGGGCCCGAGCTTCGAGCAAGTGCTGGCGCCGGTGCTGGTGCTGACCGTCAGCTACCAGCTCGGCTATCTGCAGGGCTATCTCGGCAATCCGTACCGGCGCGCGGCGTTTGCCTCGCACGCGCCCGAGCGCGAAGCACCGCCCGAAACGCGCCTGCGCCACGAAGCGAGCGCCCGCCTCGCGTGGTACCTGCCGGGAAGCCGTACCGCGTTGCATCTGCTGTACTCCGCCTACGCCGACTCCTGGAACATCGCCGCGATCAGCCCGGAGCTGCGCGTGTATCAGCAGATCGGACCGGATCTGCTGCTGCGCCCGCGCTATCGACTCTACTTGCAGAGCGCGGCCTCGTTTGCGCCACCCGCGAGCGGCAAGTACCCGGCGGGCTATCTGGGGCCGACCACGAACGACCCGAAGCTAGAGGCGCTGCGCACGCACACCATCGGGCTGGCGATCGAGTACCGGCTGGGTGTGTTCGCCGACACCGTCTTCGACTTCGCCAAGACCGCTTGGCTCGATGTCGGGTTCGATCGCTATCTCTCGAACAGCTCGTTCGGCAACGGCATCATCGGCACCGCAGGCGCAGTCGTGCCGTTCTGACGCCCGCGCAGGCTACATCTTGAACGCGCCGAAAAACTGGCGCACGAGCGGCTCGAACTCCGACAGCGGCAACACCTTGTACTTCGGGTCGAAGGCCGCTTGGTCCCACTCGTCGGTGAACTGCTCGGCGAGCGCGAACCACGGTTCCTTGGCGTAACGCTCGCGCAGGTTGGCGGGCTGGCCGAAGTACTCGTAGTAGTGACGGCCTTGGAAATCCTGGTGCGTGAGGATCACCTGGTGCACGTCGCTCGAGACGTACTTGCGCAGGATCGCAGCCGAGATCTCCGCGTGATTCGGGATCGAGATCGCCTTGCCGATGTCGTGGCAGAGCGACGCCAGCACCATCTCGTCGCTCGCGTTGGCGCGCTTGGCCATGGTCGCAGTCTGCAGGGCGTGATGGAGCTGGCTCACGCCGAAGCCTCCGTAGAGCGTCTGGAGCCGCCGCAGGAGCTGCATGATCCCGTCCGGGACCTCCTGCTGCGCTTTGATCGTTTCTTCGCCGATGAACATCCACTGCTCGCGGTTGCTCTCGTCCATGCGGGTGAAGTGCTGGCGTTCCATTGCGCGACTCCTCTCGAGCCCGAAGTATGTCACGCGGACGAAGCGCCCGCACCGTGGCCGCGGCGCGCAAAATCCGCCTCTGGCCGTGCGTAACGTGGCAGCCAACGCGCGGAGAACTGTGTAGACTCCCCGCTCTGGCCCCGGCGGGCGTGCGTCCCGTGCGATCCCGGAGCTGGCGTCACACACCCGGGAGCCGCGAGTCATGTCCTCACTCACCATCTCGGCCGGCAAGGTCGTCGGCCTGCACTACACGTTGCGCGACAAAGAAGGCGCGCTGATCGATCGCTCCGAGGGCGCCGAGCCACTGTTCTACCTGCACGGCGCCGAGAACCTCGTGCCCGGCCTCGAGAGCGCGCTGCTCGGACGTGGCGTGGGCGAGAAGCTGAGCGTGACCGTGTCGCCCAACGAAGGCTACGGCGAACGCCAGGGCCCGGGTCCTCAAGCCGTGCCGCGCGCGAGCTTTCCCGACGACGCCGAGCTCGAAGAGGGCATGCCCTTCACGGTCGAGAACGAAGACGGCGAAGAGATCGACCTCTGGATCACCGCGATCGAGGACGACCAGGTGCTGGTCGACGTCAATCACCCGCTGGCAGGCGTGACGCTCTGCTTCGACGTCGAGGTGGTCAGCATCCGCGACGCCACCGTGGACGAACAAGTGCACGGCCACCCCCACACTCCGGGCGGCCACCACCATCACGAGTGACCGGCGTCATGCCGGCCAGGTCGGGTGCCAGGGGCGCTCGCGCTCGAACGCGCGCGCGACCTGGAGCACGAGGTCGTCGCGGTGGCGCGGGCCGACGATCTGCATGCCCATGGGCAAACCGCGGCGTGACAGACCGACGCGCACCGTGGCCGCGGGGTGGTACGACAGGTTGAACGGGATCGTGAACACGCCCGGGCCCGTGGCGTGCGCGGGCTTGCCGGCGATCTCGGTCGGGTAGGGTCCGCGCGCGGGGTGACCGTCGTAGGGCATCGTCGGCGTGAGCAGCAGGTCGTGCTCGGTGAAGAGCTGCGCGCACCAAGCGAACAGCTCGGCGCGGCGCCTGATCATGAGCTCGAGGCGATCGGGGGTCTCGTGCGCGACTCCTTTCACCGATGCGATGTAGCCGCGGCCGAATTCTCCTTCGTGCTCGGGCAGGAGCGCAGCGAAGCGCGCATACGCGTCGAGGTTGTTGATGTACACCCAGCCCGCTGCGGTGTGCGGCGGACCGCCCGCGAGCGGCCGCAGCTCGTGGCCGAGCCCTTCGAGCACCTTGGCCGCATCCTCGACCGCACCCGCCACGTCGGGATCGAGCACGGCCTCGCCGAAGTCGAGCGAGAACGCGATGCGTAGCCGGTTGGGCAACGCTTGCTCGAGCACGTCGAGGTATGCGTGGCCTGGGTGCGGCAGCGAGCTCTCGTCGTACGGACAAGCGCCCACCACTTGATCGAGGAACAACGCCGCATCGCGCACGGTCTTGGTGATGGGCCCCATGTGCTCGGTGTCGACCCAATGCCAGCGATCGCGCGGCCCGTTCGGAATGCGGCCGTACGAGGGCTTCATGCCGAACGCGCCCGTGAGGCATGCCGGGATTCGCACCGAGCCGCCGCCGTCGCTGCCGGTCACGAGCGGCAGCATGTGCGAGACGAGCGCAGCCGAGGAGCCGCCGCTGCTGCCACCCGGCGAGAATTCGAGGTTCCAGGGGTTGCGCGTCACGCCGAAAAGCAGGTTCTTGGTGTAAGCGGTGCTCCCGAACTCGGGCGTGTTGGTCTTGCCGACCACGATCGCGCCCGCGGCGCGCAGGCGAGCCACCTGAGTCGAGTCGCGCGTCGCGACATTGTCCTTGAACACCACCGAGCCTTGCGAAGTCACGAGCCCCTGCGCGTCCTCGAGGTCCTTCACGCCGAGCGGAATGCCCTCGAGCGGCCGCGCCTCGCCGCGCGCGATGCGCGCCTGGGCCAGATCGGCCTGCGCGAGCAAGCTCTCGGGCGGGTGCATCGCCACGATCGCGTTCAGCTCTCCGTTCATCTGCGCGATGCGTTCGAGCACGGCCTGCATCAGCTCGACGGCCGAGACCTGCTTGTTGCGAAGAGCCTCGCAAAGCTCGGTCAACGAAAGCGCCAGGAACGCTTGCATCGGCTCACACTCCTGCTCTTCGCAACGCGGCGAACGCGTCTTCGGTGACTTCGAGCGTGCGCGCGATGTCGCGCTCGGTATGCGCGGCGCACAAGAACATGTTGTGCCACGGGTGCAGGTACACACCGCGCTTCACCGCCTCGGCCACGAAGCGATTGCCGCGCGCGAGCTCGGGGTCGTCGTCGAACAACATCAGCGGCATCTGCACCGGGCCCGTTTGACGCAGGCCGAAGCTGTGCGCGCGCGCTTGGCTGGCGATGCCCTCGCGCAGCTGGGTGCCGAGGCGCTCGATGTGCTCGATCACGCGCTCGCGCCGGGCGATCTCGAGCGTCGCCAGCGACGCGGCCATCGGCACCGCCGAGAACCAGTACGAGCCGGTCACGTAGATGACCGACGCGGCCTCGCGCAGCGCCTCGCTGCCGGCGACGAGCGACAGCGGATGGCCGTTCGCCAGCGTCTTGCCCCAAGCCGACAGATCGGGGCGCACGCCGAGCGCTTGCCAGCTGCAGCCGTGGCGCAGGCGCAGGCCCGCGCGCACCTCATCGAGGATCAGCAGCGCGGATTTCGCGTCGCACAGCTCGCGTGCCCGTCGCGCGAAGGCCGGGCTCGGCAGCTCTTGGTCGCGGTAGGCGTCATGGCGGATGGGCGACGCCAGGATCGCGCACAGATCGTCACCAGCGCTCGCCACCGCCTGCTCGAGGCTGGCGATGTCATTATAGTCGTAAGAGATGAAGTGCTCGCGCTCGCTCGGCAGCACCCCGTGCTTGATCGGCGTGCACCAAGGCGCGGCACCGTGGTACGCACCGCGCGCGCGCAGCACCTTGCGCCGGCCGGTGTGCGCGCGCGCGATCATCAGGCACGAGGTCGTGGCGTCGGTGCCGTTCTTGCAGAACATGACGAAGCCGGCGTGCTCGATCAGCTCCACGAAGCGCTCGGCGAGCTCGACCATGCGCGGGGACGGCCCGGTCATGCAATCGCCCTGCGCGGCCTGCTCGGCGGCGGCGCGCTCGACCTCGGGATGACGATAGCCGAGCAGATTGGGCCCGTAGCCGCAGAGGTAATCGATGTACTCGTTGCCGTCGGCGTCCCACAACCGGCAGCCCTCGGCGCGCACGAAGTACTGCGGGAACCCAGGCGGCAGCGTGGCCACGCTTTGATGCCCGTACATTCCACCCGGGATCACCCGGCGCGCGCGCTCACGCAGCGCCTGATCGCGTTTCGACTCGTGCTCCACGGCGACCTCCCGGCTCATGTTCGGCGCGGTCGATGGTAGCAAGTTTCATCGCGTCGGTGAGGTCGCGGGTCCTCGAGGCCTTACACCAGCCCCGCTTCAGCGAAGAACCGATCTTCGACGGCCCTGTAGTCGGCTTCGGCGTCGAGCCGCGCGAGCACTGAATAAAAACCGAATTGCAACCGGTTCATGAACACCATGCCTGGCGGCATGGGCGAAAGGCTGCCGTCTCCACCGAGGACGTGGTCCTTGATGTCTTGGACGCCGCGCACGACCTCGGTCACGTACTCTCGACTGATGCGAAACGGCGACGAGAACAGCGGCTCGAAACAGCGCCGAACGTAGCGCTGCACCCACGCCTCGTACGCGCCGCCGCGCGTCTGCGTGAGCACCTTCGCACCGATCCTGAACGCCGCCTCGTCGCCCGCGCACGCCGCACGGTGCAGCTCGCGCGCTTGCGAGAGCCGCGGCTCGCCGATCGGTTGCACGCAGCCGTAGTCGAGAAAGGCGATCGTGCCGTCGTCTCGAAACAGGTAGTTGCCCGGGTGCGGGTCGGCGTTGAACATGCCGCCGACGAGGTTGCCCTTGTACACGAAGCGCCAGAGCACCTCGCAGTAGTGGCGGCGCAGCGCTTCGTCGGCCGCGGCCGCGTGCTCGAGGCTCTCGCCGTGCACGAGCTCGCTCGTGAGCACTCGCTGCGAAGAGCGCTCCGCGATCACCTGGGGCACGCGGATGTGCGAATCGCCCTCGTGCAAGCGCGCAAACCAGCGCTGGCGCTCGGCCTCGAGCACGTA
>JBIOJD010000013.1:0-22216 GCA_044450485.1 Polyangiales bacterium
ACGATGTGCACGAGCAGCGACATCGCGGCGCGAATCGGGCTCTTGACCACGACCGTACCGAGCGCAGACAGCACTGCGAGCAGGCCGCAGAACAGGAACAGGCCCGTGCCGGGCACGCTCATCGCCGGCCCCCTAGGCGGTCTGCGACGCTGTCGGCGAGGGAGCCGGGGCGAACGCCACCCTTGGCCGCAGCGACGAACTCGTCGCGAAAGCGCTGGACGAAGCCGAGCATCGGCATCGCCGTGCCGTCGGCAAAGGCGCAAATGGTGTTGCCCATCATGTTGTTCGCCACGTCGACCAGCAGCGCGACGTCCTCGGGCTTGCCGCGACCGGCGCACAGGTTGTTCAAGATGTCGTGCAACCACCCCGTGCCTTCGCGGCAGGGCGTGCACTGACCGCACGATTCGTGCGCATAGAAGTGCATCAGGTTCCGGGCCGCCTCCACCATGCTGACCGAGCTGTCCATCACGATCGCGCAGCACGTGCCGAGCATGGTGCCGAGCGCGCGATAGGTGTCGACGCCCATCGGCACATCGATGTGGCTCTTGCCGTGCCAGGCGTGCAGCGGATGATTTTCTGCGGGCGCATCGACGATGTCGTCCGGGCGCAGCACGGGCGTGGACGAACCGCCGGGAATGACGGCCTTGAGCGGACGGTCGTCGCGCAGCATGCCGCCACCGAAGTCGTAGATCAGCTCGCGCAGGGTGAGCCCCACCGGCCCCTCGTAGATGCCCGGCTTCTTGACGTGACCGCTCACGCCATAGAGGCGCGTGCCACCGTCGTTCGGCAAACGGCTGAGCGCCGCCCACTCCTTGCCGCCCATGCGCACGATGTCGGGAACGGATGCGATGGTCTCGACGTTGTTGACGATGGTCGGGCAGCCGAACGCGCCCGAGACGGCGGGGAACGGCGGCTTGAGCCGAGGCTCACCGCGCAGCCCCTCGAGCGAGTTCAGCATCGACGTCTCTTCGCCGCAGATGTACGCACCCGCGCCGGCATGCACCCAGAGCTCGACGGGGTGGCTCACCCCGAACGGCGTCTTGCCCACGTAGCCGCGCTGCCGCGCTTCTTCGATCGCGGCCTCGATGCGCTCGACCGACTTGACCAGCTCGCAGCGCACGTAGATGTAGCAAACGTGCGCGCCGATCGCGCGCATGGTGATGAGGCAGCCTTCGACCAGCCGGTGCGGGTCGAGCTCCATGATCGTGCGGTCCTTGAACGTGCCCGGCTCGCCCTCGTCGGCGTTGATCACGAGGTACACGGGCTTCTGGTTACCCTTGGGCAGGAAGCCCCACTTCACGCCCGCGGGAAAACCCGCGCCGCCGCGGCCGCGAATGCTCGCGTCCTTCACTTGCGCCGCGATCTCGTCGGGCCGCATCACCGTGAACGCACGGCGTGCCGCGGCGTAGGCCCCGCTCTCCTCGGCCACGCGCAGCGTGTGGCCGTTGGGGAGCCCGTAGCGAGACGTCATCAGCGCGGGAGAATCGACGCTCATCGCGAGGTCCTCCCTGCGGCCGGCGTCGGAGTCTTGGCTGCGATCTCGTCGATGATGGCGTCGAGCTTCTCGATGCTGAGATTCTCGTGGAAGTCGTTGTTGATCTGCACCATCGGCGCCTGGCCGCACGCGGCCAAGCACTCGGCCGTCTTCAGCGTGAACTTGCCGTCCTTGCTCGTGCCACCGATGCCGCACCCCAGGCGCTTCTCGAGGTGTTTCTGGATCGCGCGGCCGCCGCGCAAGTCGCAAGACAAAGTGCGGCAAACCCAAACCACGTTCGGCGCCACCGGGTGCTGGTGGTACATGGTGTAGAACGTGACGACGCCCTTGACCTCGCTGGTGGCGAGATCGAGACGCTTGGCGACGTAGTCGATGACCTCGGGGCTCACCCAACCGGCTTGGCGCTGGCAGAGGTGCAGGACCGGCAAGCAGGTCGCCCGCTTGGTCGGATAGCGGTTGAGAAGCTCGTCGACGATCTTCTCGGATTCGGGGGACAGCGCGAATGCCATGGCGAGGCGTCCCTGAGCCCAAGCCGGCGCTGGGCAGAAGGCATGGACCGCACGGGGAAGACCTCGTTCGGACACGCCTGCGGGCGAACGCTAGGCGTGGTGACCGCGCATGTCAAGGACGCAAAACCGCTGCGTGGACAGGGCGCGTTCGGCTGCATTTGCGCAGATCTTCCCTCGCCAAGAGGGACGCGTTACGATCGTCCAGTCGCGCCGCAGTTGGGCGTTCGGGTGCAAGCGATGGCCTTCTGTCCGCATTGCGGGAAACAAGTCACCGAGCAGGCGACCAAGTGCATCGCGTGCGGTGGCGAGCTCGAGCCCAAGGCCAAAGCGGCTCGGTTCAAGGGCACGATGATGATGGCGCCCGCAACCCGCGAGGCGGCCGCGCCGACGGCGCAGCCCGCACCGGCTCCCGCCGAGGCGCCCGCTCCAGCTCCGCCGCTCGAAGCCCTCAAGGCTGCGGCACCCACGCCGGCTGCTCCGCCCAAAGGGCCGAGCAAGGTGATGAAGCACACGATGTTGGGCACCGGCGGTGCCGGTCTGCCGCCACCCGCTCGCGCGGCTGCGTCGATGCCTCAGGCCGCGCCGCCGGCTGCCGGCGCAGCATCCCGCGCGGCCATGGACCCCGCGCTCGCCGAGACCTCGCGCGCACCGGGCTTCAACGCGCCCGTCGCCCCCATCGCGCGTCCGGCGCCGGCGCCACAGCCCGAAGCACCCTCCCCTTCGCCCCCGGACGACAAGCCCCAACGCGAAGACTCTCAGCGCTTCCTGACCGGCGACCCGATGGCGGCCAAGCCAGCCGCCGCGCGCGTGCCACGCCGCGACGAGACCGACGAGACCGAAGCGCCCGTGCCCAAGCAACGCACGGGCACCATGATCGCCATCGCCGTGGTCGGTATGTTGGTGATCATCGCGATCGGTTACCTCGCGGCGAGCTTCATCAAGTAGCGCTCACGGCCGGCGCGCGTAGGGCTCGGCTGCACGCTGAGCGAACGCGACGGTCAGGCTGAGCGCGCGGCTCGCAGTGCGGTCTTGCCGCGACAACAGCACGCAGGCCTCCTCCCCGTTCCTGGGTGCTGCTGCAGACGCAACCGGACAGTGCGTCACCGCCACCACGCGCAGCACCCCGAGCTGCGGGTCGCGCACCGTGGCGGCGGCGGCCAGCGGCGCGATCGCGTCACCTCGCAGCGTGAGCTCGAGCTTGCGGTCGCCATCGATGGTGACCCACGCCCCACGCACGGTGGGATCGGCGCGCATCCGCGCAAACAGAGTCTCGGCCAACGCTTCCTTGGTGCGCGGCGCGTCCTCGCCGTCGGCGACGCGACGCACCCAGCGATCGATCTCGGCGAAGCTGCGCAGGTAGGGCTGTGCCAGCTCGGTCGCGGCGGCGAGCTCGGGTCGCCGGTCGTCGCACGCGAGACCGAGCAGGCAGCATGCGACCAACACCCAGCGCATGGGCCGACCGTATCGCCCGCCGCCGAGGCCACCAAGAAACCGCTCGTTCAATGACCGGGAGAGTCACGCGACTCTCCCGCCCGTCGAGCAAAGCTCGCCGGGGCCCACCCTCTCGCGAGGTTCGCTTCGCTCACGCGCCGAGGGCGGCGTGGATTCACTTCCTGCGCTGCGGGGAGGGGCCGCGGGGCCGGCGTCCCACCTCCATCACTAGCGAGAGCCCTTGGCCACCATCTGGGCGCGCAGGAGTTGGTGGGCCATGCGTGCTTGAAAGTCGTCTTCGAAGGGCTCGCCCTGCTTGGCGTTCTCTGCGCTCGGCGGCGGGGCCGCCACGCGATCGGCCCTGCCGGGGCTCCCGGCCGCCTCTTGCGACGCCCCCGTCCGTAGGTGCTGCGCGAGCCCCGCTTCGCTCAGCTCGTCGCGACCGAGCCGCGCCTTGCGCAGAGCCTCGGCGTCGAGCTGCTCGATCTCGAAGTCGGGCTCGATGCCTTGCGCTTGGATCGAGCGTCCGCTGGGTGTGTAGTAGAGCGCAGTGGTCAGCTTGAGCGCGCTCTGGTCGGGCAGCTCGATCACATTCTGCACGCTGCCCTTGCCGAAAGTGCGCGTGCCCGCGATCAGCGCGCGCTTGTGGTCGTGCAGCGCTCCGGCCACGATCTCCGCGGCGCTCGCCGTGTAGCCGTTGACCAGCACGACCATGGGCCATGCCGGTCGCGTGCCTTGGGCCGTCGCTCGCTGCTCGCGCAGCACGCGATCGCCGCGCCCGCGCGTCGACACGATCACGCCTTCGGTCAGGAACTCGTCGGCCACGAGCACCGCCGAGCTGAGCAGACCGCCGGGATTGTCGCGCATGTCCAGCAGCACCCCGGTCACTCCGCCCTTGTCGGCCGTGCGCTCGACCGCGCGATCGAGGGCCTTGCGAAGCTCGGCCGCGGTCGTCTCTTGGAAGACCTTGAGCCGCACGTACACGCTGCGATCGCTGAGCACGCGCGCGTCGACCGCGTTCACCTCGATGACCTCGCGTGTGAGCGTGAGCTCGAGCGCGTCGGCTGCACCTTCGCGACGCAGCGTGACGCGCACCTGCGTCCCCGGCTCGCCGCGCATGTGTTCCTGGGCCTGCTCGATCGGCATGTCGCGCGCGCCGACCCCGTCGAGCGACAGAAAGCGATCGCCTGGTTTGACTCCTGCGCGTGCGGCCGGTCCGGTCTCGAACGCCGACACCACGGTGAGCCAGCCGTCGCGCACGTCGATCTCGATGCCGACGCCGCCGTAGCGCCCCTCCGAGTCGCTCGCCAAGATCCGGAGCTGCTCGGGGTCCATGAACGAGGAGTGTGGGTCTAGCACCCCCAGCATCCCACGTATCGCACCGTAGATGAGCTGATCGCTATCGACGTTGGCAACGTAGCTCTGCTCGATGTGCGCGAGCGCGCGCGCGAAGATCTCGAGCTTGCGGTACGGGCTTTGCGCCTGCGGCTCAGCGCGCGCGGGCGGGAAACAAAGCGCACAAACGACGAGCACGCAGGTCGCCGCGATCTTTGGCCTTCGTCTGGTCATGTGGAGCCTTCGGCGCGAAGCGCCCTTCATTCGTTGACAGGCCGTGCGATGTCGTACTCTAATGCACCTCTCAGCCTGTGCTACGTCAGCAACGAGATTGGGCCCTAACACGCGCCCATGGAGGATAGGGGAGCATGTCGGCTACAGATAAGAGGAAGCAGAGCCTCTACTTTCCGGAAAGCATGCTGCAAGAGATCCAGAAGGAAGCAGCCCGACTGGATCGTTCCCTGTCGTGGATCGTTCAGCGTTGCGTGAAGATCGGACTGTCCGACATTCGCAAGCTGCCTTCCGTAAACGACATTCCCGAAGGCGAGGACGACGAGGCCAAGGCCTCCTGAGCCCGCAGGGCATGCAGTACGACGCACGAGGGTTCGCCTCGGCGGAAGACGGCAGCAAGCTTTTCTACGGCGTCCGCGGTGAAGGCTCGGCTCTGGTGCTGCTCGACGGCATCGGGTGCGACGGCTGGGCGTGGAATCACATCCAGCCGCACCTGAGCGTGCATCATCGGGTGGTGCACACCCACTACCGTGGGCACGGCCGTAGCGGCGCACCGGTCGATGCGAGCGCGACTGACGTCCTGACGCTTTGCTCGGACGTGCTGGCGGTCATGGATGCCACCCAGCTCCCCAGGGCAGTGCTGGTCGCGCACTCGATGGGCACGCAGGTCGCGCTCGAGGTCTATCGCCGCGCGCCTGAACGCGTGGGTGCGCTGGTGCTGATCTGCGGCAGCTACGGGCGCATCACCCACACCTTCCACGGCAGCGATTGGCTGCATCGCTTGCTTCCGAAGATGATCGAACAGGTGCACAAGCACCACGATTTGGCGCGCGCGCTGTGGGGCCGCCTGCCGCCTCAATTCGCGTTCAAGGTCGCCGGTTGGATCGGGGAGATCGACGGAGCTTCGCTCGCGGTCGACGACTTCCGGCAGTACGTCGAGCACCTGTCGGACATCGACCTCGACCTGTACCTCACCATGCTGCAAAAGGCGGGCGAGCACAGCGCGGAGGACGTGCTCGCGACGATCGCGGTGCCCACCTTCGTGATCGCAGCCGAGCGCGACACGTTCACCCCGGTCGAGACCGTGCGCAGGATGGCGGAGCTCGTGCCGGAGGCGCAGTACCTCGAGCTCCCGGGCGCGAGCCACGCTGCACCGCTCGAGCGCGCCAGCGTAATCAACGAGCACCTCGACGCATTCCTCGAACGCATCGGTTGGCGGTCTTAGTATCGGGAAGGGCACGCGCTCGCGCGTCCATTACGACGCCCAGCACGTCCTGAGGGGTGAATGTCGGCTCCGCCGACAGAGGGGAGCGAAGCTCCCACTCCGCGTGGGGTGGGGCCCCGCGAAGCGGGGCGGGGAGTCGCGTGACTCCCCGTCTACTCGCGTCTAATACCCTATGCGGAAGAGCTGCTGGCCCATCAGGAGTAGATCTCCACTCGCCAGGCGCCGCTCGCCGCGGAGGCGGAGAAACGTGCCGTTCGAGCTGCCGACGTCGGTCAGCACGATCGCCGAGCCGTCGTGATGAATCCGGCAGTGCAGCCCCGACACGTAGCCGTCCTCGGGGAAAATCACGTCGCCGCGCTCGCGGCCGATGTGCATGCCGTCCGGCGCCACGGGGTAGGCATTGCCCGTGGTCTCGCGGCCCACGACCAGCGCGATGCGACCGAGGTAGCCGGGGTTCGGGCTGCCCATGGCCTCGACGCCGTCTACTGGCTGCGGCGTTGCGATGGCCTCGAAGTGGATGATCTCCTGACCGATGCGGAACACGTCGCCATGGCTCAACCGCACCGGGCGGTCGCGGCCGATCTTGACGTACACGCCGTTCAAGCTGTGCTCGTCGCGGACCGTGCAGCCGTCCGGACCGAGGACGAAGGTCGCGTGAACCGGCGACATATAGGCATCGCCCGCAAAGAGCTTGCCCGCATTTCGGCCGACTGCGGTGGCCCCATCGGGCAGCGGAAAAGCGCTCCCCTCAGAGCCGTCGGGATTGATCAGCACCAGCTTGCCGCGGGTCTGAGGCGAGGCCTGGGGCGCGGCGGCTGCGGCAGGCGGCGCGACCTGTGGCGCGCCCGCCGTGGCGATGCGATGACCGCACGTGCCGCAAAACTTGAAGTCGGTGGGGACGGGATTGCCGCACGCTGGGCAGTTGTTCACCGGCGGCGCCGGCTGCGCGACGGATCGCGGTGCGGAGGGAACACGCGAGGCCGCACCCACCGCAGCCTGGGCTCGAGGCGAGGGACCAAGACTGCTCGTCGGTAGCGCGTCACCCTGCTGCGTGGCTGCGAATTGCAGACTGCGATCCTGCTGCGGCTTCGGTCCCACGCTGCCTGCAGGCGCCGGGGCGGCGCCAATCGAGGGCGCAGCCGTAGGGGGCGGCGGTGGATCGGTCTGCGCGTTTGCGCGCGCCACGAAGTCCTTCTTGGCAGCGTCGCGCGGGAGCTCGGCGCCACACCCCAAGCAGAACTTGTAGTGGTCCTGGTTTTCCTTGCTGCACCTGGGGCAGACAATCACAGGCGCCTCCTGCCGGCTCGTATCTGAGCCGGGCTCCGCGGGCCGGACGAGGATAGTGGTGCTCGCATCTCGGGGTCAAGCTTCGGGTTCAAGCGATTCCTTCGCAATTTCAAAGCGCTGGCGGCTCAGGCGGTGATCTCGACCCGCAGCAATTGTTTGCCCATGAACAGGTAGTCGCCGTGCTTGAGCGATTGGGGCGCTCGCAGACGCACGTAGGAGCCGTTCTTGGAACCGAGGTCCACGAACACGAACCCGCCCTCGGGGCCGACGTCCACCCGCGCATGCACTGCCGACATGTACACGTCGGTCGGGAAGTTGATGTCGCAATCTTCGCGGCCGATCTTCACGCTCGATCCGAGCGCGCAGTGCTCGAGGCCGCGTCCACCGCCGACCAGCATCTGGACGATGCGGAACGAGTGCGCCTTGCGTGGCGAAGAATAGAAGTACGTCTGGTCGGGCGCGGGCCCAGCGGTATCGTCGGGCGCAGGCTCCAGCAAGAACAGCTGCTCGCCGCAGAGAAACGCGTCGCCGAAATTGAGCGGCACGCTCTCGCGCACGCGCAGGTACACGCCGTTGAGGCTGCCTTCGTCGCGGACCACGAGCTGGCCGTTCTCGTAGACGAAATTCGCGTGGCGCCGGCTCAGCCAGGTGTCCTCCGGGAAGAGGATCTGACCGTCCTCTCGGCCCGCGATGTGCTCGGTGCCTTGCAGCATGTAGCTCAGGCCGTCGACACCCGAGTCGCCGCGGATCAGGATGAGCCGCGCCTTGCCCGGCGTCTGCATCGCGCCGAAGTACTTGGTCCGCAGCTCCACCACGTCGACAGGCACCGCGGCGCCGCACGTGCCGCAGAACTTGTGGCCGGAGGGAACGGGGGTCGAGCACTCCCGGCAGACGTAGTTGCGTGCTTGCTCCATCGCTTCTTCCTCGGAGAGTTGGGGTGTCGCCTGCGGCGATGCTAGCCGATCTGGGGAGCGTTTCGATCCCGTGCGTGCCAGCGCGAGGTCATGTCCGCACGCGCCGCACTCGGGCACGCCCACCAGATTGAACGTGTCGCATTGGCCACAAGCTATCCCAACCTCGAAGTCCAATGCTGCCCCTCGCGGCGGAATCCGCACACCCCCGACCGGCCGGGAGATCGCCAGAGCCGCGCGGGCCCCATTGTGCAGCGGATCGGAGCAAAAGTCGTCAATTCCGAGAGCGGGCGTCGACTTCGACCGCCGCGCGCGTAGGCGCGTCCATCGTTCCGAGTGCCTGAGCCGCGGCAGGTCCGCCCGTAGCGGCCAGGGCGCGTGCTGCCGCAACCCTGACCCGTGGCTCGGGGTCGCCGCGCAGCGACTCGGCGAGACCCGCGACGGCATCAGCCGTTTGGACCCCCCCGAGCGCGGCCGCTGCAGCCTCGCGGACATAGGCGTAGCGCTCGTGCCGCAGCACGCCGATCAGGCGCGCGGTCGCAGCCTCGCCGCCCGCGCGGCCGAGCGCCTGGACCGCCCGCAGGCGCAGCCACCAGCGCGGGTCTTTGGCCGCGATCGCCGCGACCTGCTCGAGCGCGGCACCCGTGACCGAGCCGGGACCGACGCCGTCGAGGGCCGCGGTCCGAATCTGCTCGTCGCCATCTTCGAGCGCGCGCGCCACCGTCCGGGCCGCTTGCTGCTCCCGGCTCGCCGCGAGCAGTCGCATCGCGAGCGCGCGGGTGGCGGCGTCCGGATGGACGAGCAGCGCCGCGATGCTCGGCTCGAGCGCGGCCACGAGGGTTGCGCGTAAGCCCGGATCTGCGTCCAGCTCGAACAGCGGATCCTCGCCCGAGAGCAGGGCGAGCACCTGCCGCGCGCCCGGCGGCGGCCCTTGCATGGCGGCTTCGGCAGCCCCTTCGAGCTCGCGAGCCACCGCCGCCAGCGCGGCAGGCGCGGAGGTCGCAGGCTCCCGGGACAGAAAGCTCGAGAGCAGCGGGTCGAGCGACGTGCGTTCGTCGGGCTCCGGCCAGTCCGGAAAAGAGGCGCGCTTCTCGCTCCCAGCCGTGGCGAGCATCCGCAAGGCCCAGAGCGCGGAACGCCGCAGCGTGGCATCGGTCGCAAACAGCGCCTCGCAAAGCGGCTCCTCGGCGGCCCGATCGCCGAGTAGCCCGAGCGCCAGCGCGACGGCCGCGCTGGTCTTGGCCTGCTCGGCGCGCAGCGCGGTCGCCAACGCCGCCTGGGACGCGGGCGCACCGGCGCCGCTGGCACCGAGCGCGAGCGCGGCGGCGCCGCGGACGTAGGCGCTCGGGTCGCCCCGCAGCGCGTCGCGAAAGCTCTCGAGCGAGCCTTTGTCGCGCAGGCGTCCGAGGCCCAGGACCACCTGCGCACGCACGGCCGGCGTGTTGCTGCTCAGCAGACCGCGCAACAGCGAGAGGGTCGCAGGCGAGGCGCTTCGCGCGAGGGCAAAGGCGGCTGCGTCGCGCAGCCTGCGCTCGGGCGCGCGGGCCAGGACCGCGAAGCGCGGGGCGAGCGCGCTGGGCGCCAACGCGGCCGCAGCGAGCAGGGCGCGGCGGCGCAAAAGCGTGTCGCCCTCGTGCTCGGCTGCGGCGAGCAATGCCGTCGCGGCGTTCTCGTTGTGGAGCTGCCCGAGCAGCTCGATCGCAATCCGCCGTTGCGCCTCGTCGTCGTCCGCGAGCGCTTCGAGCAGGGGCGCGATCGCGCGGCGTCCCAGCGCAGCCAGCTCCGCACGCGCGCGCTCTGCCCGGGACGGCGCTTCGTGCGTCTCTTCGATCAGCGGCTGCGCGATGGCGTCGTAGAGCTCGACCAGCAACGCGCGATACACGGGTCGCTTGGCGCCGCCCAGCGCGAGCGGCAGCAACGTCTGCTCGAGCGCGAGCAAGCGCGCGGTTCCCAACCCTTGCTGAATCGCGAGGCGCGCCGCCCGCTTCACGAGCTCGTCGTCCGGGCTCGCACGCACGACCCGCAAGAGCAGCGCGTCGGCCTCGACGCCGTGACCGGCTGCGAGCTCGAGCTCCGCGAGCTCCAGCGCGACGCCAAACGCGTTGGGATCGAGCGCGAGCGCCCGCGCATAGCTCGCCCGTGCAGCGGTTGCGTTCTGGCGCGCACGGTACAAGTCGCCGAGCCGCTCGTGCGCCTTGGCGTCGCTCGGGCTCGCGGCGACCAGACGCTCGGCGTACCCGAGCGCATCGGCATCGCGGTAGAGCGCGAGCGAGTGCTCCGCCATCCGGGCCAGGTAGGTTTGCGCGTTGCTCGGATCGGCCTCGAGCAACCTCGAGAGCACCTCGATGGCGCCCGCGAGATTGCCGCGAAGCGCCCGCAGGCGCTCGAGCGCGAGCAGGCTCTCGACGTCGCCCGGCTCGAGCACGAGCACGCGGGCCAGCGCTTGCTCGGCGAGCTCGAGGTACCGCGCATCACCGGACGTGCGGCGGCGACCTCCGCCGAGCGCGCGATAGCACTCGGCCAGGAAACGCCCCGCCTCCACGTCGGGCTTGACCGGCGCGCGTCCGGGCAGTGCGCTTGCGGGCTCGAACCCCGCAGCGAGCGTGGCGATGCGCTGCTCGAGCTGTCCTGCCGCGAGCCACGAGCGCACCACCCGGCGCCGCGCCTCGCGCCGCTGCACTCGGTCCTTGGACAGCGTGAGCACCTGCTCCCAGCGCTCTGCGGCGTCGCTGGGGCGATGCAGCTTCTCGAGCGTCTCGGCCAGGCCGCGCACGATCTCGAGATCGTCCGGCGCTGCACGCACTGCGGTCTCGTACTCTGGCAGCGCTCGCTCCGGCATGTCGTGATCGAGGTATGTGGCGGCCAGCGTGGCGTGCGCGCGAGCCTTGTCGGAGACCACGTCGAGGATGTGGCGGAAGAGCGCGAGCGCCGCCGCTTGATCGCCGCGCTCGAGCGCCTGCTCTCCCAGCGCAACGAGATGGGTCGGGTCCTCGGGCTCGACGCGTGCGAGCTGTGACAGCACGGCCGTGGCCCTGGCATGCTCGCCCCAGCGCGAGTACAGCTCGAACAGCGCGCGCAGCGCGCGCGGCTCGCGCGACGCGCGACGCTCCGTTTGCTCGAGCAGCAAGAGCGCCTCTTGGCGTTTGCCGGACTCGAGCAGGAGCTTGGCCAGCTCGAGCACGTAGCGCGGCTCCCGTGGCGCACGGGCGACGAGCGCGCGGTACTCGGTGACAGCCTGCCCGAGCTCGCCCTGTGCATAGAGGATCCGGATCACACGCTCGCGCAGCTCGGCGCGGCCGGGCTCGCGCTCGAGCGCGCCCCGAAGCGCAGCCAGCGCCCGCGGCGCATCGCCGAGCTCCTCGTACAAGCGACCGAGCAGGGCTTGGCGATCGGCTGCAAAACCCGCTGCGGCCTCGAGCTCGAGCTTGTGCGCCAGATCCGGCAAACGGCCGAGGCGGCGGTAAGCGTCGAGCGTGGCCTCCTCCAGCTCGTGGCGCACCCCGCTGCCAGCAGGCGCGAGCTTGCGGCCGCGATCGAGCGCCGCGAGCGCGGCGTCACCGTCCGAAGCCTCCAGCTCTGCGCGGCCGAGCTCGAGCAGGAGCGGCGGCAGCACACGGTCGTCTCCGCGTAGCGCTTCGATGAGCTTGCGATAGGCCGCCGCCGCGCGCGCATGCTGGCCGCGGGCGACCAGCGCGCGGGCGTGCTCTGCGCGCTGAAACACGGAGGCACCCTTGGTCTCGGCCGCGATCGCGTCGAAGGCGCGCTCGGCGCCTTCCCAGTCGCTCTGGTCGAGCGCGAGCTCGCCGACCTGCCGCAAGATCTGGGCCCGCTCCATCGGATCGCGACTCAGCTTCAGCGCGGCCTGCAGCAGCGCGGCGGCGCGCGCGAAGTCAGAAGCCTGTTGCTCGAGCGAAGCCAGCGCACGCAGCGGCGCAGCGGAGCGGGGCGCGAGCTCGGCCGCCCGGCCAAAAGCGGCACGCGCAGCGTCGCGGTTCGACCGCGCCACTTCGACCTCGGCACGCAACATCCACAGCGCATGGGTCTGCGCGCCTTCCGGGCGCTCGGCCAGCTCGCGGGCAAGGCCATCGAGATTGCCGTCGCGCTCGCGGTACAGCGCGAGCAGTCGATCGAGCGCGAAGCTCTGCGTCGGGTCTGACGACAGCACGTGCAGGTAGCGCTCCCGCAACACGCCAGGCTGCGTATCGGAGGGCGCCGCCTTGGTGCGCGCGCTCGCTTTGCGTGGCGCGGGACGCTCCAAGCTCCAGTCGTCGGCGCGGGACGCAGCCGGCCAAAGCAGCCCCAGCATGAGCCACGTCGCAGCCGCGCGGCCGGCGCGACCGGTGGCCCGGCTCGCCCTTCCGACGACCACACCCGAACGCCTCACGCCTTGAGAATAGCAGGCCTTTACGCCACGCGCCGAAGCTGCCAGGCTCCGCCTTCCGATGCTGCTCGCCGGCTCTGCTCTCGATCGCATGCCTGGTCCGAAGTACGTCGAGCAGCTCCGCTTCGCCGAGCTCTTGCCGCGAGCTCCGCTGCCTCGACCTGCGACGTTGCGGCGCATGCGCCACGGGCTGAAAGAGGGCTTCACGCTCGCGCTGCGCGCACCGCAGAGCACGCTGTGCTCGGCAAGCGGACCCCTGCGCTTCGACGCCGCGCTCGAGCAAGCGTTTGGCTGGCTGCTGCAGGCCCGCGATGCGCTGGCCGCCAAGTTGTTGGTGCTGCCGACTCCAGCAGAGGTCACGCCGGGAGCGCGCGACCGCGAACGCCTCGCCGATCTGTCCGCGCGCATCCCACGCGAGCCCGGCCAGCACGTGGTGTGGATCCCGAATGGTCCCTGGGAGCCTGACGACGCGGCCGAGCTCGCAGCCTCGCTCGGCTTCGTGCTCGGCTTCGATCCGCTGTTGCAGCCGATGCCGGATGGACCGGTCGCGTACGCACGCTTGCTCGCGCTCGGAGCCCAGCAAAGGTTTTCTGACTCGATCCTCGAGCGCGTGAATGGCTTGCTGACCGAAACGCCAGACCTCGAGAGCTTCGTCGCGGTCGACGCGCCCCGCTCGTTCGACTATGCCGTACGCTTGCAGAAGCTCGCCGATGCCGCACACGATGCGGCATGACGGCAGGCACGCGCCCGCCCGCGACGCACGAGGGAGACGCGCTCGAGCGCTTGCGAGCGGATCTCAGCCGCCGCCTGAGGGCGCGACGACGCCGCTTCGAACGCCGGCTGTCCGCGATCGAAGGGGACATCGCACGCGTTGCGAACGCGGCCGAGCTGCGGCGGCACGCTTCGCTCTTGCTCACGAGCCTCCACGGGCTCCCGCGTGGCTGCACCCAGGTCGAGGTGCTCGACCCGGAAGCGGATCCACCCGCGCACGTCACCTTGCAACTGGATCGCAGGCTCAGTCCCGGTCGCCAGGCTGACGCGTGGTTTGCACGCGCGCGCAAGCTCGAGCGCGGCGCAGCGATCGGGGCCGAACGGGCTCGACTGACGCGTCAAGAGCTCGCCAGATGCGACGAGGCGCTGGCAGAGGTGGAGGCCGCGCAATCTCTCGAAGCACTGCGAGCCACGGCCGCGGCGGACGAGCCGGAGGCCCCCCGGCCCAACCGCAAGGGCAAGTCGAAGGCCGACAAGGGCAAGGCGGAGCGCCTGCCCTACCGCCAGTTCGTCGGCAGCGGCGACCGGGCGATCCTGGTCGGGCGAGGCGCTGCGGACAACGATAGGCTCACGCGCGATCACTCCCGGCCTCACGACCTGTGGCTGCACGCGCGCGACGACGCGGGAGCCCACGTGATCGTGCCGCTGGAACGCGACGAAGCGTGCAGTCCCGAGCTGCTGTGCGACGCGGCGACACTCGCCGCCCACTTCAGCCAGGCGCGGGGTGAAGATCGGGTCGACGTGCTGTACACGCCGCGAAGGTACGTGGCCAAGCCTCGCAAGGCCGCGCCCGGTTTGGTGCGGGTCACGACCGAGAAGGTGTTCCGGCTGCGGCTGGAAGCTCCCCGCCTGCGCCGATTGCTGGCCTCCGAGCGCGATTGACGGGGAAGCCGGCGCCCAAGCGGTAGCGAGCCCCCCGCGGGGTGGGGCCAATCCGGCTTCGCCGGTTGGGGCGAGGAGTCGCGCGACTCCCCGACGATGGAGCCCCCCCAAAAAAGCGACCGCCGCCGACACTGAGTGTCGGCGGCGAGTCCAAAGCCGCAACGTCAAACTTGGAAGTGACGACCCAGTGGTCTTCTCGACCCGCTGCCAAGAACCTTGTGTCCTTCGTGCGGGCTCCAGCAGCTCAGCTGCCGGGCGAGCCTTCCGTCTTGGTCCATCGAGCCCGAGGCGGCCTCAGATTCGGGCCCGATCCCAGGGCCGCATCAGCGGCCACCGGGACGGGTGAGGGCTGTTTAGCCCTTCTTCGCGCGGCGCTTGCCCTTGCGCTTGCCCGCCTTCTTCTTGCCTGCCTTCTTCTTACCGGCCTTTTTCTTCGCTGCCATGGGGACCCTCCTGTGGTCGTAGGCTAGAAGTAACCTATTGTAGTGTGATGGCACGTGTCAAGCTTCAAACACATAAATTATACATAACTTATCTGTCTTTGAATGATCACTGACATCAACGGTTTGTAACACATTATAATTGCTTGATAATTTAGGATCTCTCCGGAGCGCTTTTGGAGCGTTCGGACGCATCTCGGCAACGCCGGCGAACGAAAGACCTCCGGTGCGGCGCGATCCGCGGGCAAGGTTTGACAGCCGGCGCGCGGCGAGCCTAACTTCTCGGCCTCGCCGCGGGCGCGTAGAGCGCACCGCCACGCATTTCGCCGTCATCGAAGACGGCACGAGGGAACGATGAACCACCGTAAAGCAGTGCTGCTCGTCGTGATGTGCTCGGCCCTGGCCGGAAGTGCCGTGGGCTGCGGCTATTCGGAAGAGGAGATGCAGGTCAAGCGCGACCGCATCGACCAGCTCACGCGCGCGCTCGACAAGCTGGAGCAGGATCAACGCGATCTGCAGAACCGCTTCAAAGCCGTCGCCGCCGACAACGCCAGCCTCAACGAACGCCTGCGACAGATGGGCATGAACGTCGAGGACTCGAAGAAGAGCGTGCAGGACCTCAACAAGATGATCGAGGACCTCAAGGCAAAAGAGCGCCAAGCGCAGGCGCGCCTGCAGACGTTCCGCAACATGATCGAGAAGTTCAAGAAGATGATCGCGTCGGGCAAGCTGCGCGTGCGGATCCAACGCGGCCGGATGGTCGTCGAGCTCTCGGAGAACATCCTGTTCGACTCGGGCAAGGCAGATCTGAAGAAAGAGGGCCAGGCCGCGCTGCAAGAAGTGGCCGGCGTGCTCGCCTCGATTCCGGATCGCGAGTTCCAGATCGCGGGTCACACCGACAACATTCCGATCAAGAGCGCGCGCTTCCCGTCCAACTGGGAGCTCTCCACTGCGCGGGCGGTCACCGTGGCGCGCTTCCTCGCGGCCCAGAGCGTTCCCGAGAACCGCCTGTCCGCCGCCGGCTACGCAGACAGCCAAGCCGTGGCCTCGAACGACACGCCCGAAGGTCGCCAGCAGAACCGGCGCATCGAGATCGTGCTGATGCCGAACCTCGACGAGCTGCCCGATCTGTCGTCGCTCGAGAGCGAGACCAAGTAGCCGCTCCGGGTCCGGAAGGGGGGACGGCCCCGGCCGTCTCTTGGGCGATTTTGCCCGCGATCGGCGCGGCGCGGGCTCGCTGCGCGCCTGTGCGGGCAGCGATTGACCCGACCCACACGAACGACTAGTATGCGGAGTCACCCGACATCTGTTCAAAGGATGACTCGACCAGCGCCGCTGCGCGGAGACGCCAAACACGATGGCGAGCTCCAGCTCGGGAGCGAGATGCGCTGGAACCCCACGAATTTACCTTCGAGAACGGAGCGCTACATGCAGGCCCGTGCACAGAAGACGTTGTTCAAGGTAGGCGACAAGGCCGTCTATCCAGCCCAGGGCGTCGCGGAAGTCATCTCCATCGAGGAGAAAGACATCGCTGGGCAGAGGCAGCAGTTCTACGTGCTGCGCATCCTCGACACCAATCGCAAGATCATGGTGCCGGTCGACAACGCTCGCCACGTGGGTCTGCGACCCCCGATCAGCGAGAAGGAGATCCAGGAGATCTTCGCGATCCTGCGAGAGCGCACGATCGCCTTCGACAACCAGACGTGGAACCGCCGCTACCGCGGTTTCATGGACAAGATCAAGACCGGCTCGGTCTACGACGTCGCCGAGGTCATGCGCGATCTCTACCGCTTGAAGGCGGAGAAATCGCTCTCCTTCGGTGAGCGCCGCATGCTCGAGACCGCGCGTGCCCTGATCGTCAAAGAGATCGCCGTCACGCGCGCCAAGAGCGAAGACAAGGTCCAAGCGGAGATCGAGAAGATCTTCGAACCGAACTGAGGCTGCTCGGAGCGGGCGCGTCCAGCGCGTGCCGCGAGTCGCCTCTTCGCGCCCGAACGCGTGCTCGGCATGTGCCTGCGCTCCCGCGTCGGCGTGCCTCCGCGCGACAAAAACCCGAACCTTTCCGCCACACGCATGGCAACCAACACTCTAGTCATCAACGTCGACATCTCCGAAAACCGCGTGGCCCTGATCGAGCAGGGCAAGATCGCCGAGCTCTTCATCGAGCGCGAGCAGGAGCGCAGCCCGGTCGGCAACGTGTTCCTGGGCAAGGTCACGCGCGTCCTACCGGGCATGCAGGCTGCGTTCATCGACATCGGCCTCGATCGCGCGGCGTTCCTCCACGTCGAGGACGTCGTCGTCCAAGACGACATGGACGAGCTGCTCGCGCGTGAGGAAAACCCCGAAGAAGAAGGCGGCGACGAAGAGGTCGAAGGCGCGCCGGCCGAGGCCGAGAGCGCCGAGCAGCCAGCGCGGCGAAACCCAACGCGAAAGGTCAGTCGCTCGACGCCGATCCGCGACGTGCTGAAGGAGGGCCAGACCTTGATGGTCCAGGTCAGCAAGGGGCCGATCGGCACCAAGGGCGCGCGCGTCACCAGCCACGTGGCGCTGCCCGGGCGCTACGTGCTGTACCTGCCGACGGTCGAGCAGATCGGCATTTCCAAGCGCATCGGTAACAAGCTCGAGCGCCAGCGCTTGCGCGAGGCGATCGAGGCGTTCAAGCCGCCCCAAGGCGGCTTCATCGTGCGCACGATGGCGAGCGGCTTGACCAAGAAGCAGCTCAAGGCCGACGTGGGCTACCTGGTCACGCAGTGGACCGACGTGGTGCACAAGCGCTCGAGCGTGAAGTCGGTGCCCGCATTGCTGTACGAAGATCTCGATCTGATCTTGCGCGTGGCTCGGGACTACTTCACCGAAGACGTCGAGCGGATCATCATCGACTCACCGAAGGAGTACGAGCGGTTGCGGGCGTTTCTCGCGGTCTTCCTGCCAGAGCGGGTCGACCACGTGGAGCTCTACGGCGGCCGCGACCCGATCTTCGACGAGTACGGGATCGAGGACGAGATCTCGCGCGCGCTCTCGCGCAAGGTCCCGCTGCCGTCGGGCGGCTACTTGATCATCGACCAAGCCGAGGCGCTGACTGCGATCGACGTCAACACCGGCCGCTTCACCGGCAAGGGCCGCGACGTCGAGGAGACCATCTACCACACGAATCTCGAAGCCGTCGCCGACATCGCGTACCAGCTTCGCTTCCGCAACATCGGCGGTCTGATCGTGCTCGACTTCATCGACATGGAACGCCATGGCAACCGCGATCGCGTGTACAAGGCGCTCGTGCAGGCGCTCAAGACCGACCGAGCCACCACCACCATCACCAAGGTGAGCGAGCTCGGCCTGATCGAGATGACGCGCAAGCGAACGCGCGAGTCATTGCCGCGAACGTTGTTCGAGCCCTGCTTCTACTGTGACGGCACTGGACAGCTGCAGTCCAAATCGACCGTGTGCCACGAGATCCTGCGCCAGATCCGCCGCGAGCGGGACGCCCTCGCCGGTTACAAGATCGTGATCAATGCCCACCCGGCGATCTGCGACATGCTCAAGCGCGAGCACAAAAAGGCCCTGGACGAAGCCTCGGTCCGGTTCACGCGCCAGATTCTCGTCAAGCCTCATAGGGAGTATCATCTGGAGCAGTTCGACCTCAAAGGGGCGTGAGGATGGCCGACGAGAAGCGGACTCCGCGCGAGAATCGACTCACGATCAACAAGGAATTCGGCTCCTTCGAGTCGTTCATCGAGGAGTACGTGACCAACGTCTCGCGCAGCGGGGCGTTCATCAAGACGAGCGATCCGCCTGCTGTCGGAACCGAGGTCGACCTCAAATTCACGGTGATCGTGGAAGACCTCGAGACCATCGAGGGCGTGGGCAAGGTGGTGCGCGTTCAGCACGATCCGCCGGGCGTGGGCGTCGTGTTCACCCACATCAGCTACCACTCGCAACGCCTGCTCGAGCGCCTGTTGACGCGTCCGCCCGGCGAGGGCTGAGCCGCCCGTTCGCAGCTCACTCCTCGATCGGCGGAGTCGCCTCGAGGTAGCCGCGCTCGATCAGCACGCTGAGCGCGGCGGCGATCTCGATGTCGTCGAGCGGGCAATTGTTGAACACGGCCTCGATCTGCGCAACGCCGAGCGCCACCTGCAACACGTCGAGCTGCTCTGCGCTCAGCTCACGCAGCTTCGCGTGCAGCGGCGAAGCCAGCTTGATGTTGGAACGCATGGGTGGCAGCTCGTACCGTCCGACCTCGTCGAAGATGCGCATCCCCTCCATCAGCGCGGCCTCGGTGGAGAGGTCGATACGCACGGGCTGGTCGATCTCTTCCAGGGGCTCCATGTAGAAGGCCCCGTGCCGCCACGCCAAGATGCGATGGATCGCCTTTTCGGCGCTCAACAGCTCCGAGTCGTTGATCGACGCGAAAACGATGCTGCCGCGCTCGAGATAAACCTTGCCGGTATCGGTATCGGTCTTGACCACGAGCACGCCGGTCTTGCGCGACGAGCCGAAGAGCTGGAGCAAGTCCGGCAGCGGAACCTCGTCGATCGCCCCGGACATGCTGCGCACTTGGTTGGTGCGGCGCCCCGCGGCGACTTCTTCGAGCCTGCGCTTGGGCGGCTGCGCTTGCGGGGGCGGCGCGCCCTCGGTCGTGACGAGCTTGATGATGCTCGTGCCGATGAGCACCCGGTCGCCGTCCGTCAACGCCATGCGCTCGACGCGCTCGCCGTTGACGAAGGTGCCGTTGGTCGAGCCGAGATCCTGGATCGTGACCGTGTCGCCGTTCACGGCGATCTTCGCGTGCTTGCGCGAGACCATGTCCTCGACGAGCACCATGTCGAGGTCGCTCGATCGACCGACCACGATCTCCGAGTTCGGCGGCAGCGGGAATTCGCCTCCCTGGTATTTTCCCGAAATGAAGCGCATCGCGTAGTTCTTCATGGGATACCGGGAGCTGCCTCGACGCCGAAGACCGTGCGCGCCACACGAAAAAAGCGCGTCATTGCCGGAACTTCCGCCAGTTAACAAGGTACGGGTCGAGCAGGGGCGGGGTCAAGACCGGGACTCGCGGCGGCACGAAACGACGCGGCGCAGATTACTCTGCGGTCGCACAGCTGCCCACATCAATCGTACGCCAGCTGTCCCAAAGCGGCATCGCTCGTGGCCGAGACAGCGCGGCGGGGCTCAGTTGAGGTTGGTCTCGCAAATGCGGGTGACGCCGAAGGTCTTCACGCGAGGCGTGACCGCCGGCACCGAGGTGCAGCGATCCTTGGACTCGCTGCCGGTCATGGTCGTGATCAAGCGCACCTCGACCTCGAGCAAGCGGCCGGCCGTCTGACCCGCGCCCGTGATGTACGGGCCGATCGGGAGCGGGCTCTTGCCGCCCGGGCTGAAGCCGAGCTGAAACCACGTTGCCTTCTTCAGGGCAGCCGCCGTGTCCGCGGTGCGCGCGAAGAACAGGACCAACGTCCCGGTCGGCGTGTCGGCGTCCCAGCTCAGATCGCCCCATTGCGTGGGCTTGTCACCGAGCTGGCAACCCTCGAAGGTCTGCCGGTAAGAGCCCGGGTCGTTCGACGCGAGCCGGCGCTGCTCGCCGGTCATGTCGGAGTACGTGTACGGGCCGCCGAGCCCGCTGATCGGCTTCTGCACCGTGGCGTCGTTGATCGTCATGCCCGGCGTGATGACCATCGCGTAGTCCTGGCGCAGTGGGATCGCCCAGACCTTGCCCTGCCGGTCCACGGCCATGCCCTTGGCGCTGAAGTCCATGCCGCCGGTGCCCGCCACCTGCGCCACCTTCAGGGTCTCGGCGTCGATCCGCCACACGCCCGTGTTGTCGCCCGCGCCCCACACCCAACCGGCCGCGTCGGCCGCGATGCCGTGTATGCCGTAGTTGTTGTCGTCGAAGGGCATCGAGGACAGCGCGTTGAAGGTGGCGTCCTCGATGTGCTTCAAGCGCGCATCCGCCGCAGCCAGCGGGTCGTAGCGAATCACGCCATTGCCGCCCCACGCGCCACCGAGCCAGACCCGCTGCATGCAGTCGACGGTGATGCCGTACGGCGTCAAGCTACCCTGCTGCGCGTTCATCAGATCGATGCGCTCCAACACCGCGCTGTCGCACGTGGTCGGGCAGGAGGTCTCACTGCATGGTGTGACGCACACCTTCTCTTTTTGGCACGACGCGTCCACGCAGCGCGTGGTGTCGAGGCGCACGAGCGCGTTGGCATTCTTCGCCGACATCCAGAGGTTGCCTCGCCCGTCGACCGCGAGACCGTAGGTCGGCCCCGGAGGTGGATCGAGCGTGAGCAGGATTTTGCCGGTGTCGGCATCGATCTTGTGCAGCTTGAACGTGTTCTCCTGACCGCCGGTCCACACGTAGCGCGCGCCGGGGACCTCGGTCACGGTGGGCGGCTGGTCCGGTTTGCTGTCGTCGATCGTGTATTGCGAAGGGATCTCCTGGACCGCGACGCCGCGGGCATCGCCCGCGATGCTGGTCGACCAGATCAGGCAATCGTCTTGCCCGAGCGGCAGCACGTCCTTGGGACCGCTCGAAGTGGTCACCTTCCCGTCGCCGTTGGTGTCCGGGCATTTGTCGCCGAGGGCCGAGATCTTGGTCAGGTTGTCGCCGTAGCGATCTCCGGCATACACGCTGCCTTCACTGTCCACCGACGTGCGTGAAGGTCCGTTCTCCGAACCGTTCACCTGGTCGTTGACCGGTACCTTGTAGCGCGCGAGCTCGGTGAACGACGCGGTGTCGACCTTCGAGACCGTGTACTCCTTGGTGTTCGCGATCCAGATCAGCTCGAACGAGGCCGCGGTGTCGCGCTGCAGCACGAGCGCACCGTCCGGATCGAGGCCCACGTGATCGCTCGGGTTGCCGGTTACGTCGAACGGCGCGTTCGTGCCTGCGCCGGTGTTCGACTGCATGCAGCCTGGACCGCAGCTGTCTTGAAGAAAGGGCGGCAACCCGGCGTCGGGAGGCGCCTTGTTCGGGCCCGCGACACTCTGGCCCGGATTGCCGAAGAACGACGCGCTGCCGGCGTCGGACCCTGACGCGCCGTGCGTAGAGCTCGGGGCCTTTTTCTTGGTCGCAGCGTGACCGGCCGGCGCGCTGCTCGAGCAGCCGACCACGATCGAAGCGGCGACCACCGCCGCTCGAGAAAGACCGTTTGAGCCCACCATGTTGGCCGTCCCGGGGAAAGTAGAGGCTTCACACCGCGCGCGTGAGTCGGCCCAGCGCACTGCAATTTTCGTCACAGTGCGCCCAAACCGACGGTCGCGAACCATCCCAAGATTTGGAGGTTCCGCAGACCCGCCCAGATAGGTCACGAGGGAACGA
>JBIOJD010000014.1:0-21520 GCA_044450485.1 Polyangiales bacterium
CCCGGAAAGATGTACACGTTCTCGGTCAGGACCGTCGGCCAGGGCATGTCCGCGCCCGAGAGCAGGCGCGAGCCTTCGGGGACGTCAGCCATGCGTAGGTGGTCGGCCGTGACGTTGCTGCCGTGGTACTCGCGAATGAGCTGCTCGATCTCGGGAGCGCGCACGAGCTTGCGCCCGAACGCCTGGGCGATCGCCTGCAGCGTCACGTCGTCGTGGGTCGGGCCCACGCCGCCGCTCGTGAACACCATGTCGTGGTCGGCTCTGAGCCGATCGAGATCGCGCACGATCACGTCGATGTCGTCGCGGCAGAAGACCGCGCGCGTGAGCACGATGCCGAGCTCGAACAGCTCGCGCCCGAGAAAACCGAGATTGCCTTCCTGGATCTTGCCGGTCAGCAGCTCGTTGCCGATGATCAGGGCTGCGGCCGTGCGAGGCATGGCTGCACAGCATAGCGCGCACGACCCGGTCGCGTCATCCCGCTCCGAGCTCGATGCCGATTTGCCTCGCGACCTCCGCGAGCTCGCCACGCGGCGGTACGAGCTTCGGCACGCGCAGCGCTTCGCCGATCGGTACGGTGAGGATGTGCTCCCCACGCAGCGCAACCATCACCCCAGCCTTTCCCGAGGTGCAGCACAGCGCGGCGGCCACCCCGAAACGGGTGCCGAGCACCCGATCGAAGGCCGACGGCGAGCCCCCGCGTTGCAGGTGGCCGAGCACCGTGACGCGAATCTCGTGGCCGATCCGGCCTGCGAGCTGGTCCGCGAGCGCTTGGCCCGCGCCGCCGAGCCGTGCGAGGTGCCCGCGCCGTCCGCGTTCGATGGTGGAACGCTTGCCACCCTTGGGTGCCGCGCCTTCGCCCACGACGACGATGCTGAAGGTCGCGCCGAGCTCGGAGCGCCGCTGGATCTTGGCCACGATGCGGTCGATGTCGTAGGGGATCTCCGGGATCACGATCACGTCCGCGCCCCCAGCGATGCCGGCGTAGAGAGCGATCCACCCCGCGTAGCGGCCCATCAGCTCGACGATCATCACGCGGTCGTGGGACTCGGCTGTCGAGTGCAGTGCGTCGATCGCCCAGGTGGCGGTGCTGAGGGCGGTGTCGAAGCCGAAGGTGTAGTCGGTCGCGGCCAGGTCGTTGTCGATGGTCTTGGGAACGCCCACCACCGGCACGCCGCGCCGCATGAAGTTGCGCGCGAAGTGCATGGTTCCGTCCCCGCCCACCATCACCAGCGCGTCGATTTGGTGGCGCCGCACGCGATCGATGACGGTGGCCGAAAGGTCTTTGACCTTCTGCCGGCCGCGCCGGTCGACCACGGCATACGCGAATGGGTTGGCCTTGTTGGAGCAACCGAGGATGCTGCCGCCCTTCGGAAGGATCCCTCGCACGCTCGTGCGCGTCAGCCGCACCAGACGTCCTGGTTGGATCAAACCCTCGAAGCCGTCTTCGCTGCCGTAGACCTCGATCTCGTGATCTTCGCAAGTCTTGACGAAGGCCCGGATCACCGCGTTGAGCCCAGGGGCGTCGCCACCGCCCGTGAGGATGCACACACGCCGGAAGCCCGAGTGTTCGCCGCGCTTTTTGCGAGCATGGGTCGCCGGCTTGCGTCGCTGCTGCTTTTGAACCGTCATGCTCTCAGGTCCCGCTCTGGCGCGTGCTCTCGTAGATCGCGATCCCGGCGGCCACAGCGGCGTTCAGCGAGCCTAACGGACCCCGCAGCTCGATCCGCGCCAGCCAATCACACTGCTCGCGCGTGAGGCGCCGCAGCCCGTGGCCCTCCGAGCCTACCACGAGCACTCGGCCCCCGGTTTGCGCAGGCACGGTGTGGAGCGCACGCGTCCCTTCCGCGTCCAGGCCCACGACCTGGAGCCCACGCTCGCGCAGCTCGACGAGCGTGCGCGCGAGGTTCGTGACGCGGGCGATCCGCGCCAGCTCGGTCGCGCCTGCAGAGGCCCGTACCACCGCCGCGGTGACGGGTGCCGCGCGATCCTTCAGCGTGATCACTCCGCTCGCGCCGAATGCCACGGCGCTCCGTACGATCGCGCCGAAGTTGTGCGGGTCTTGGACTTGATCGAGGGCGACGAGCACGGGCCGCTCGGGGCAAGCTGCGAGCAGCTCGTGCAGCCCGACATACGGGTAATCACCCGTGATCGCCAAGACACTCTGGTGTCGTGAGCCGCCGGCGATCGCGTCGAGCTCGTCGCGATCGCGCGGCTCGTGCCGCACCTTGTGCTCGCGCGCGAGCGCCACGACCGCGGCCAGCGGCGCCGCCGTAGCCTCGCCCTCGGTGTACACGACTGCGATGCGCTCAGGCGCTGCGCGCAGCCCTTCGGTGACTGCGCGAGGTCCGAGCAGCAGCCGGGTCATCGGGTTCGCGGAGGGGCCGGCGTGTGCGCGTGGCTACACACTAGGCCCGAGCCAAGCTCAGAGGTCGTCGAGGCCGCTGAGCGGATCGTCACCGCCACCGTGCTTGGCTGGCTTCTCGCTGCCGCCGCTCGCCTTGGCCGGCGCGCCGGCGGAAGCCTTGCCGCCGCCGTGGTGCGAGCCCGAGTGCGACTTGGCCGAGGCCACTTCGCTGCCGTCGCCGCTCGACGACGAAGCAGCGGACCTGCGCGCAGCCAGTGCCGCGGCTTCTTCTGCCTTTGCGCGTGCAGCCTCTTCGGCCGCCTTCTTCTCTACGGCCAAGCTTGCGGCTTCCCGCTCCTTCGCGGCCAGCTCGTCGGCGATGCGCTGCTTCTCTGCGGCTTGCATCTGCGCCATGCGATCCTTGGCTTCGAGCTGCTCCTTGGCGTGCTGCTGCGCGGTCGTGTACGCGTAGTACCCGTAGCCGCCGCCGCCCACGGCGAGCAAGCCGATCGCGGCCAGCGCGATCGGAGAGACGCCCTTGCGGCGCTGTGCCTCGAGTTGTTTGAGCTGCAGTTCGTGCTCGCGCTGCCGCGCGTCTTCCTGCGCTCTGTGCTTGCCTTCGGCCTCGAGCCGCACCCGCAGCTCGGCTTCTTCGCGGTCGCGTTGTTTGCGCTCGACTTCGTCGCGCTCGCGGCGCTCGGCCGCCATCCGCGTTTCTTCCTCGGCACGGCGACGCGCTTCTTCTTCTTCCTTGCGCCGGCGCTCGTCATCGGCACGGCGACGCGCTTCTTCGTCCGCTCTGCGTCGCGCTTCGGCTTCTTCGCCCTGGATTCGCTCTTCCTCGAGCGACATCAGTTCTTTGAGATTGAACAGGACAGAGGACTCTTTCTGCTCGTTCATCGCTGGGGGTTCTCCGTTGCGCCGACGCACCACGCCTCTGTGGGATGAGCACGCAGGCGCTACGCCACGTGCCTAGCCACAGAATCGTAGCCGCTGGCCGAGGATGAAGCTTAACGAGCCGAGGTCCTGCTGTCAATCGTGACAACCCGCGGGCTAGACGAGAATTGCTCTACATTTCAAAGGCTTGCTACAGGACTCGAGGCTCTGGTACGTAGCTTTCAGCCGATCCTGCACGTCCTAGAAGAGCATCGGTGCTCCCATGTGGGGATGCCGGACCAATCTCCGGAGAGGGTGAGATGCCAAGCGAAATCACCGCGCACATCACCGGGACGGTGTGGAAGATCAGCAAGAAGGTCGGCGATCGGGTGACCCCCGGTGAGACCGTCGTGATCATCGAGTCGATGAAAATGGAAATGCCAGTCGAGTCGGAGGTCGAGGGGGCCGTGCTCGAGGTTCGGTGCAAGGAGGGCGACGCCGTGCAAGAGGGCGCCGTCCTGCTGGTCGTGGGTTGAGGGGGATGGAGGACCTGCGGTGGACGCCTGCGCCCGGAGTCGCCTACGCTCCCAGCGTGGGACTCCTCGCGCGTTGGGTGCTCGTCTTTGGGACTCTGGTGCTCGGCTCTTGCGCGCTGCCGAGCGCGGACAAGGGCGGTGCTTGCACCCGCAGCGCGCAGTGCACGGCCGGGCTCGCTTGCGTGCGCGGCACGTGCACCGACGACTTGAGCTCGGTCGCGAGCCAGAGCCAGGTTCCGATGCTGATGGCCACCGAAGCGGGCGTCGGCGACGACGCCGGAGCGGGTCACTGATTCGGCCCGCTCAGCGCCGCCGCAAGACCAGAACGAGCATCGCGGCCAGCAGTAGGTCGAGCGCGAGCGAGCCGCCGAGGATCGCCTTGAGCACTGCCGCTGAGCCTGCAGTCACGCCGATCGGCCCGACGCGCACGAAGGCGCGCTCCCACTTGGGCGGCGGCTCGCTCACGACTTGGACCACGGTGACGCGGTCGGCAGCGAGGCTGTCGATGGCGCCCGCGACCAGCGTGCGAATCGCTGCCTCGTCGAGCGCTGGAGCATCGCGGCGTCGTTCGACCAGCACGCTGGCCTTGGGGCTCGCGGGGGATTGATCGAGATCGACGCTGGCCGGCGTCAGTGCGATGTGCACGCGCGCCGTGAGCACGCCTGGCCACGCTTGCAGCGAGCGCGCGAGCTCGCCCGCGGTCGCCGCCGCGGCACGCACGCGTTCCTCGGCGGGTGTTGCAACGAGGCCGGTCTTCTCGTAGAGGGCTTCGAATCCAGGCGCCTCGCTACGGGGCAGTTTCTGCGCGTCGAGCACCGCGAGAGCGCGTGCCAAGTCGCCTGCCGCCACCTCGACCGTGAAGTGATCGTGTCCTCCGCCAGGCTCTTCGCGTTTGGTCGCCGCGATGGCGGCGCGGTCGAGCGCCACCACGATTTGGTTGGCATCTGCTTCGCCGAGCCCACCGCGCACCGTACTGGTGCAGCCCGTCGCCAGCAGCGCGACCCCGAGCATCGCCGCCGAGATGCCGCCGCGTCCCCGCATGCCGGCTCAGTCGACGCCGAACGAGTAGCGCGCGCCCATGCGTGGTGCAGGGAACGAGGGGAAGCTGATCTGACGCACCTTGGCCGCGATGCAGCGCTTGAAGCCGGGGCTGCCCGTGCTGATGCTCGCGCCTGCGACTTGACCACTGCCGAGGATCGCCATGTCGATCTGGACGTTGCCGAGGTGACTGCCGCCGCGAAGCTCCCCCGAAACGCAACCAAACAGGCTGTTGAGCCTGCGGTTCATCACCGCCTCGATGTCGGCGGTCCGCAACTGCCGCTCGCCGCCGCCCTTGGTCGCGTCGCCGAGCTCCATGGCCTGGTTCATGGCGTCGTCGTACGAGGTGAATCCGGTGCTGCGTTCCCCGCCGCCCGAGCCTCCAGGTCGCTTGCCCCCGCCACCGCCGTGGGGCCGTGCCTGCAGGATGCCGGCGGTGCCCGAGATCTTGACCTTGCCGGTATCGAGCATGTCCGCGAGGTCTATTTCGTGCTGGGCCTGGCGGCGCTGCGCGGCTTGCCGGCTCATCAGATAGCCGCCGCCTGCGAGCACGAGCACGGCCAGCGAGCCGCCCAGGATCACGAACTTCGCGGCGTTCGAGGTGCGCTCGATGCGGGTCGACTTCTCGAGCGCTTTGGTGTGGTCGGCTTCCGCTTTGCGCAGCTTGTATTGCTCCACGAACTCGCGGAACTGCGGCCACTCACCCAGGGGCTTGCGGTCGCCCGTGCTCATGTTGAGCAGCCCGTGCTGCTCTTGGACCTCACCCTCGACGATCAGCTTGACCAGCTCGCGCGCAGTGAAAGGCCCGTGATCGAGTCCCCCTTTGACTGCGATCCAGCGCGGCGAGTCGTTCTCGAAGAGCTTCGCGCTGATCGCCGCGAGGTCGGCTTCGGGCTTGGGTCTCGGCGCGGGCGCGGGCGTCGCAGGCTTGGGAGCGGACACTGCGAGCGGATCCCGCCGAGGGGGAGTCGGCGCAGGTGCGAGCGGGTTTGCCGGACGGGCGGCCGGAGCGGCCGGGGCAGTAGCAGCTGGCCGGGGCGGAGCCATCGAAAGGGCGACGTCCACGTCGATTTCCAGCTCGACGCCGAGCTCGAGCCGATCGGGCTCGGGCGTGCCCGAGAGCAGGGGAAGCAACGCTTCTGCGACCTCGTCGACGCTGCCGAAGCGCGCCGTAGGATCCTCGCTCAGGCAGCGCGACACCACGTCGTCGAGCGCCCCGCTCAAGTCGGACCGTAGCCGCGAAGCCGCGATCAGCGGTTGGCGCGGGGCAGCGCCGGTGAGCAACGCGTACAGCAGCGCCCCGACGCCGAATACATCGCTCGCCGGGGTCGCGCCGCGACCGGCTCGCACTTCTGGTGCGAGGAACGGTTGCTCGTCCTCGGGAAGCAGGTGCCACTTGCCGCTGCGCGCGAGCGCGAGGCCCACGCCGAGCTCACCGACCTTCACGCGGCCGGACTTCGTGATCCACACCGTGCTCGGTCGCAACGCGCCGTGGCAGGTTGCGGTATGCGCTTCCGCGAGCGCCTTGCACACGTGCGCGATGACGTTGTACGCGCCGCGCGCGCTGAGCGCCGCACCGGCCGCGTTGCGCTGAGCGATGAGCTGCGACAACGGCGAGCCTTGGACCCACTCGCAGGCGACGAAGCACTGGCCTTCGTGGGTGCCGATGCCGTACGTGCCGACGAGCGAGCGGTGCTTCAGCTTGGCCGCGGTGCGCACGTCACTGCGGATGGCGTCGGTCGAAGTCGGATCAGCGAAGCGCGGCGAGAGGATGCGCACCGCGATCGGCTTGCCGGTCTTCTCGTCGCGCGCGCGCAGCGTCTCGCCGAGCACGTCACGGTCCGTTGCCTGCTCGATCGCGAAGCGCCCGCCGACCAGCGTCCCGGTCGGGATGCTCGCCGCGGCTTCGCGGGAGGGCGGCAACGGCGCTGGCCTCGACATGGGGCCGAACCAGGGTACCGGACGCGTGCCCGAGGGTTCAAGCCCGGCCTGGCCGCAGCCTCTGGTCGAGCAGCGCCTATTCGGTTGATTTTTCGGTGGTTTTCAGCGTGAGCTTGAGCGTGGCGCTGACCGTCCGCGGGGCCGCTTCTATCGGCGGCTGCAGGCGCACCGATTCGAGGTGGCCGCGCATGCAGTCGAGCTCACCCGGGTCGAGCACCGACGAGCGCGCGTAGCCCCGGCTCATGGCTCCCGTTTCGAGAAAGTGACCTTCGAGCTCGACGAGGATCTCGCTGGGAACGTCCGGTCCTTCGCGTGTCTTCAGGCAGTCGGTCGGGCTGCCGACCGCGGTCAGAAGCTCCGCGGCGTAGTCGCGTTTGGGCTTTTCGGCGGCGGCCGGCGCTTCGGCGGTCGCTACCGGCTTCGCGAGCGGCTGCGCCGAGGGTGTGGGCTGCGCCGGCGTCGGCGCCACAGGCTGTGCCGCCTGCTCCGGTTGGGTTGCGTTCGTTGGAAACACCCCGCGCAGGCGCGAGGAGCCGGCTTTTGGCGCATCGCCGCGGCCGCCACACCCGAGCAGGAGACACAGCGCGGCCCCGAGTGCCCGCCGCGTCACTTCCCGACTCTTGCCCGCTCGGGGGATAGGGCCTTCTCGGACAGCTTGCTGCCGCGCAATTTCTCGACCAGCGCGTCGAGCTTGTCTTCGGGCACTTCGACGAATGTGTAGCGGTCGCGAACGCGAATGCGACCGACCTCGGCGCGCCGCAGCTCGCCCGCCTCGCGCATCAGACGCGCGATCTCGCCGAGGCGCACCCCGTCCTTGCGGCCGACGTCGAGGTAGAGCAGGGCGCTGCCGGCAGGAGGTGCGCTCGCCTCCGAGCCCAAATTGTCGTCCGTGGGCTCGGCTGCGTCCGGGGGATCGCTCTCGTGCCTTCGGGGAGGAGGCGGGGCGGAGCGTTCCGCACGCTCCGTGCGCTCGGGTCTGCGCTCGCCGGGTGCCCGTGCCGAGGCCCGTGAAGGGCGCTGCTGCTCGGTGGTGCGGCTCGCCTGCGGCTGCTCGACTGGCGTAGGCCCACGCGCGCGCCGCGACGCGGCGGCCTCCTCGTCGACGCTCTCACCTTTGCTGCCGAAGAACGTGTTGAGCAGCCCGCTCACGATCCGCTCTGCGTCCGGGTGCGTGAGCAGCCTGCGCGCGAGCGCCAGATCGGCGGGCTTGGGCAGCGCGGTGAAGGCTTCGCTCAGCAGGGCCACGCGATCGGTCTCCGCGCGGGTCGCGAGCTCTCCTTTGCCCGGCAGGTTGCGTTCGACCGGGAAGATCTTGTACTCGAGCCTCAGATAGTAGAGGCGGCCGAGCTCGATCGGGCTGACGAGCGAGATCGCGCTACCGGTGCGTCCGGCGCGCCCCGTGCGGCCCGTGCGATGCACGTAGGCCGCGGTCGACTCCGGGAACGAGTAGTTGATGACGTGGGTGAGGTGCGAGATGTCGATGCCACGCGCCGCCACGTCCGTTGCCACCAGAAAGCGCAGCTTGCCCTGGCGCGTTCGGCTCATGACTTCTTCGCGGTCGCGCTGAGGCAAGTCGCCATTGAGCCAGTCGGCGTTGAAGCCCGCCTGCTTGAGCGCGCCCGCCACCTGCTCGGTCTCCGAGCGCAGATTGCAGAACACGATCGCGCTCTCGGGATTCTCGACCTCGAGGATCTTGACCAGGTCCGAAGTCCGATCCGACCCGCTCACCATGTACACGCTGTGGCTGACCGCCTCGGCACCCACCGCGTCGCTCGAGAGCGACACCATCTGCGGGTCGCGCATGTAGCGCTCGGCGTGGCGGCGGATGTCGTCGTCCACCGTGGCCGAAAAGCACATGGTCTGGCGCCGGCTCTGGTCGGGAATCAGCTCGAGGATGGCGTTCAGCTCGCGCGCGAAGCCCATCGAGAGCATCTCGTCCATTTCGTCGAGCACGAGCACGCGCAATTGCGATGGATCGAGCGTGCCGCGGCGCAGATGGTCGAGCACCCGGCCCGGCGTGCCCGAGACGATCTGCGCGCCCGCCGCCAGCTCTTCGATCTGCCGGCCCATCGGCGCGCCTCCGTAGACCGCCGTGGCGCGAATTCCTTTGTGCTTGCCGATGCGGGCGATTTCCTTGGAGCTCTGCAGCGCAAGCTCGCGCGTCGGAGCGAGCACGAGCGCCTGAACGCCGGGCGCTCCGCGCAAGATCTTGTCCACCAGGGGAATGGCGAAGGCGGCCGTCTTACCGGTGCCGGTGCGCGCTTGCACGATGATGTCGCGCCCCGAGACCGCGAGATCGTAGGTCGCGAGCTGCACCGGGGTTGGCTCGACGTAGCCGATCTCGCCCAAGGCGCGCTTCACCTCTTCCGACAGGTTCAGCGTGTCGAAGCTCGGGGGCGATTCGGTCTGCGCGATCGGCTCGGCCGCGTCCATCTCAGCTCTGCGACTGCGCTGCGGCAGCGCGCTCTTTGATCTGTTGCAGGGCGCGGCGGATCCGCTCCTGGGTCTTGCGCGGGCCGCTGTCGATCTTCCTGATCAACGCCTCCACGTCGGCACGCAGGTGCAGCAGGTCTTTGCGCGCTTCGTCGAGCGGGCCGCAGCCCCCGGAGAGGGCCGTTGCCCGCGTGTCCCACGCGTGCAAGCTCCGCCCGAAGTCCGAGAGCTTCTTGCCTCGCAACGAGCGCGCCGTGATCTCCACCAGCGCCTGGTCCAGAGCCGAGAGCTCGGAAGCACAGCGAGCGAGTGACGGGGCGCGTGGCCGCGGCCCGACATCAGGAAAGAAAAGCGAGGGAATGATCGAGACCGCGCTCATGCCTATGACATAGCAGGCGAGCAGCCAAAACGACGCGACGCCGATCCTGCGGCCCAGGCGCGCGGGATCCGCGCCGGCTTTGGAGGCCCCTGCGCTCGCGCCCTCGGTGCTCACCTGCTGGTCGGTTTGGGTTGTATCGGGCCGAGGCAGCCCGGTCAACCTAAGTAGAGCGAGGGGTGAATCGTCGCTTCGCGGCGAGAGGGGAGCGAAGCTCCCGCTCCGCGTGGGGAGGGGCCCCGCTGAATTCACTTCAGCGGGGAGGGGCGGCGCGTGCCGCCCCTCGTCATTAAGTCACCAGCTTGTAGCCGTAGCCGTAGACCGTGAGGATGTGGCGAGGGCCGTCGGTTTGCTCGATCTTCTTGCGCAGCTTGACCACGAAGTTGTCGACCGTGCGGTTGTTGGGCTGGTGGGTCCTCGTTCCCCACACCTTGTCGAGGATCTCGTCGCGCGACACCGGCTCTCCGAGGCGTGCGTGAAGCAAGCGCAAGAGCTCGGCCTCGTAGAACGAGATCGGAAGCGGCTCGCCGTCGCGCAGGATGGTGTGGGTGCCGGTGTCCACGGTGACGTTGCCGATGGTGAAGATCGGCGCGCCGTTGCCGGTCGCGTGGCTGCCGCGCCTGACCGCGGCGCGAATGCGCGCCACGAGCTCGGCAACCGAGAATGGCTTGGTCACGTAGTCGTCGGCGCCCGCGTTGAGGCCGCGGATCTTGTCCGCCGCGAGCGCGCGCGCCGTGAGCATGATGATTGGAACACGCTGATCGTGGGAGCGGATCGCCTCGCACACTTGATAGCCGTTCATGCCCGGCAGCATCAGGTCGAGGATCACGCAGTCGGGGTGCTCCCGGGAGACCGTGTCGAGGCCTGCTTCGCCGGTGTCTGCGTGCAGCACACGGAAGCCTTCGAAGGAAAGGCTGTCGCGCAGGCCGAGCGCGAGCGCAGGGTCGTCCTCGACCAGCAACAACGTCTTGCTCGAGCCGAGCGCGCTATCCATTGCCGCCGACGATATCAGCGGCTTCCCGGCTGTCAATCGAACGAGATTTCGCCTCGGTTTCGTCGATGCGCTCCCGGGTGGGATCGCGCCGGGGAATCGCGAATGCGACCAATGCGCCACCGGTCGGGACGGACTCGACCCACGCGCGCCCGTGGTGCTCTTCGGCGATGCGCTTGACGATGGCGAGGCCGATGCCCGAGCCGCGCGAACGCGAGCTCACCTTGCCGCGGTAGAAGCGCTCGAATACGCGTTTGCGATCGCCTTCTGGAATGCCCGGTCCGTGGTCGCGCACCGAGACCTGGATCTCGCTCTCGGCCGTGCGCACGGTCACCTCGACGGGCGTGCCGCCGCCGTGCTTGGCGGCGTTGTCGAGCAGGTTGATCACGACGAGCAGGATGGCTTGTTCGTCGACCAGTCCGTGCGCGGGCTCGCCGACGTGCTGCAGGCGAACCGCGATCCCCTCGCGCTCGAAGCGGTAGTGCAGGGTGTCGATGGCGCGGCGCGCGACCTCGACCAGATCGCAGTCGTGCATCTCGTAGCGGCGTTTGCCCCGCTCCAGCGCCGCAAAGTCGAGGACGTTTTCAATCAGCCCGCTCAAGCGTTCGGTCTCGCTGCAGATGATCTCCAGGTACTCCTCGCGCTTCTGCTCGTCGCCCACGCGCTTCGTCAACATCATCTCGCCGAACATCCGGATGATCGAAAGCGGCGTCTTGAGCTCGTGCGACACGTTCGCGATGAAGTCGCTCTTCATGTTGGCGAGCCTGCGTTCCTTGTCGGCGGTGTAGAGAATGAATCCCACCGCGACCACGATGATGCAGAGCGAGAGCGTGATCAGGGCCACCTGATTGATGCGGCTGGTGTGGCGCTTCTCGGTCAGCAACGGTGCGGTCGTGGGGGCGGCTTGCACGCGCCACATGTACAACGTCGTCGGCAGCCGTCGTCCGACCACGTAGTCGCCGACCTGCGCCATGTTCGGCCCGAACACGTGGCGGTTGTCTTGGTCCACGACGTTTTGGGTCGGTTGTCCCGGCTCGTTGCGCAGCACGTCGGCCAGCACGTTGCGCACGAGGTAACCGGTGTCGTGGTGCGCCACGTAGTAGTAACGCTTGCCACGATGATCGACGGCTTCGTAGGAGATCAGATAGCTGCCGCCGTTGTAGTTGCGGTGCAAGTGCTTGAGCAGGTTCGGCTCGAGCTTCGCGAGCTCGAGGTCGGGCAGGATCTGCGCGGTGAACAGCCGGCGAAATGCGCGTTGGTCGGCGACCGAGGCGCGCGCGGCGTAGTCGAGCAAGCGCTGGTCGGCGTCGAGCACGAGCAGGGCACGAATGCTGGGCGAGATCTCCTCGGCGCGCAGCTTCCAGGCCTGAACCGATGCCGTGTCTTCGTCGATGGCGGTGAACGCCTGATTGTCGGCCGCGATGATCAGCTGCTCGATGTGCTCGACCTTGTCTTGCAACAAGAGCAGGGTCGACTCTGCGATCGATTGCTCGCCGAGGCGCTCGAACTGGCGCGCGGTGACGTAGGTGTAATAGCCCAGCACGCCAGCAGCCACGACCAGCGCGGGCACCAGCACGAGGTAGATCAGCTTGAGCCGGGGGTTCTCCACGGGCGTCCGAGCCCAAGCTAGCCCGAGAACGCGTTGGTCTCAATTCGCGTCAGTCGCGCTCGGGGCGGAGGGCTCGGCCCAGCAGCGATTCCACGGCTGAGATGGGCGATTTGCCTTCGTACAGGGCGCGGTAGACCTCGGTCGTGATCGGCATGTCCACGTTCTCGCGGCGCGCCAGGTCGAAGGCGCTCTTGGCGGTGCGCACGCCCTCGGCCACCATCGTCATTTCGCCGAGCACGTCGGTGAGCGCGCGGCCGCGGCCGAGCTCCATGCCGACGCTACGGTTGCGCGACAGGTCGCCGGTGCACGTCAGCACCAAGTCGCCCATGCCGCTGAGCCCGGCCAGGGTTTGCGGGTTGGCGCCCAGATGGATGGCAAGGCGCGCGATTTCGGCGATGCCGCGCGTGATCAGGCCGGCTCGTGCGTTGTGGCCGAAGCCGAGGCCGTCTGCGGCACCGGCCGCGATGGCGATCACGTTCTTGAGCGCGCCGCCGACCTCCACGCCTATCACGTCTTCGGTCGAGTAAACGCGAAAGCGGTCGCTCGCGAGCAAGGCCTGCGCTCGTTGCGCAGTCTCGAGATCAGTGCTGGCGACGGACACGGCCGTGGGCAAGCCGCGCGCAACCTCGCGCGCGAAGCTCGGACCGCCGAGCGCGCACAAACGCGGCTCGGTCGCGCGTCCGAGCTCTGCCAGCAGGACTTGCGTCATCAGCATCAGGCTGTCGTTCTCGATGCCCTTGGTCGCGCTCACGATCAGTGCATCTGCCTGTAGCAAGGGCGCAAACCTGCGCGCGAGATCGCGCAGGCCGTGGGATGGAACGACCACCAGCACGAGCTCGGCGTCCGCGAGCGCGAGCGCGAGGTCGCTCGTCACCGAAAGCGCATCCGGGAGCTCGATGCCCGCGAGATACCCTGGATTCTGTTTGGTTCGCTCGATGCGGTCCGCAAGCTCTGGATTGCGCGCCCACAAATGGGTCGCGTAGCCCTTCTGCGCCAAATGCTTGGCCAGCGCCGTGCCCCAAGAGCCAGCTCCCAGTACCGCCGCACGCGTCATGGAGTCAGCTTACTAAAGCGTGCCTGAGATGCGCTCGCGCGGTTTGCCCTTTTTGGCCTTCGCCGAAGACTCGTCGTTCGCTTCCGGCGGAGGCTCGGCGGGCTTCAGGTCGAGCTTGCCGGGCTCTTCAAGCGCTGCGAGCAGCACTTCGTCCATCTTGCTCACGGGGATGAACTCGAGGTCATCGCGCACCTCTTGCGGCACTTCGTCGAGGTCCGCCACGCAGCGCTCGGGCAGGATCACCCGCTTGATGCCCGCGCGGTGCGCGGCCAGCACCTTTTCTTTGACTCCGCCCACTGCCAGCACCTTGCCGCGCAGCGTGATTTCACCCGTCATGGCGGTGTCGTGCCGCACGCGGATGCCGGTGAGCAGCGACACCAGCGCGGTCATCATCGTCACGCCGGCGCTCGGACCGTCCTTCGGGACACCGCCGGTGGGAATGTGAATGTGGATGTCGCCGTTCTCGAGAAAATCCTCGGGCACGTGCAATTGCTTGGCGCGCGTGCGCACGAAGCTGAGCGCCGCCTGCGCCGATTCCTTCATCACTTCGCCGAGCTGGCCAGTGAGCTGGAGCTTACCTTTGCCATGCATGCGCGTGGCTTCGATGAACAAGATCTCTCCGCCGACCGACGTCCACGCTAGACCGGTCGCCACACCGGGCTCGTCCATGCGCTCGGCGATGTCGGAGATGAATTTGGCCGGACCCAACGCGGGCCGTAGGTCCTCCAGGCTCTTCACCTCGAAGGGGCCCTTGTCGCCTTCGGCCACTTTGACCGCGACGCTGCGAATCACGGCCGCGAGCTGGCGCTCGAGGCTGCGGACTCCGGCCTCCCTCGTGTAGCTGTCGATCACCGCATCGATTGCGAAGTCGTCGATCTTGAGGGTCGCCTCGTTGAGGCCGTGCTCTTCGAGCTGCTTCGGCACCAAGTGATCGCGCGCGATGGCGGCTTTCTCGCGCCGCGTGTAGCCGGGGATCTCGATGATCTCCATGCGGTCGCGCAGCGGCGCAGGGATGGTGTCGGACACGTTGGCGGTCGCGACGAACATCACCTTCGACAAGTCGTACTGAATCTCGAGGTAATGATCCGAGAACGTGTCGTTCTGCTCCGGGTCGAGCACCTCGAGCAACGCCGCGGCCGGATCGCCGCGGAAGTCGTGACCGATCTTGTCGATCTCGTCGAGCATGAAGACCGGATTGATGGTGGCGGCCTTCTTCATGCCCTGGATGATTTGGCCGGGTAGGGCGCCGACGTAGGTGCGGCGGTGGCCGCGGATCGCGGCCTCGTCGTGCACGCCACCGAGCGAAATACGCACGAACTTGCGTCCGAGCGCTCGCGCGATCGAACGGCCGAGCGAGGTCTTGCCCACGCCCGGCGGACCGATCAGGCACAGGATCGGGCCTTTCTTGTCGGGCTTGAGCTTGCGCACCGCGAGATACTCGACGATGCGCTTCTTGACCTTCTCGAGGCCCGAGTGGTCTTCGTCGAGGACGCGCCGCACCTCGGCGATGTCCATCATGTCGGTCGTGGACTTGCTCCACGGCAGATCCAGGATCCAGTCGATGTAGGTGCGGACGACCGTGTACTCCGCGGAGCCCACCTGCATCGAGCGCAGCCGCTTGAGCTGCTTGCGACAGACGGTCTCGGCTTCCTTGGAGAGGTTCGCCTTGGCCAGGCGCTCGTCGAGCAGGTCGAGATCGCTCTGGTCGCCGTCTTCCTCGCCGAGCTCTTCCTTGATCGCCTTGAGCTGCTGGCGAAGGACGTACTCGCGCTGATTCTTGCCCATCTCCTCTTTGATCTGGGAGTTGATGCGCTCGCGCATCTTCAGCACTTCGAGCTGGCGCGTGAGCAAGCGCAGGACCTTGCGGATGCGGTCCTTGACGTCGATCGACTCGAGCAGCGCGGACTTCTCGTCGACCGGCGCCTCCAGGTTTGCGGCCACCAGATCCGCGAGCTGACCTGGCTCGTTGATCGAGTCGATCAGTGAGCCGGCCTCGCGGGGCAGCTCCGGCATGAGCTGGATCACCTGCTTGGCGGTATCCCGCAAGCTCATCGCGAGCGCTTCGCACTCGACGTCGTCCTGCTTCGGCTCGTCCAGCCGCGAGACGCGCGCCTTTAGATAGGGATCTTCCTGCGTCAGACGCTCCATGCGCACGCGCACGAGGCCTTGCAGGATCAAGCTGTAGTTGCCGGTCGAGTGCCGCAGCGCCTTGAGCACGCGCGCGGCCACGCCCACCGGGTAGAGGTCTTCGAAGCTCGGGTCGTCGGTGCCCGGATCCTTCTGCGCGAAGATCACGATGGTCGGCTGGTTCTCGCCCTCGAGGTCCTCGACCAGCGCAACCGATTTCTCGCGCCCGACGTCGAAGGGTTGGACCGACCCCGGAAACAGGACGTGATTGCGGATCGGCAACAGCGGCAGCTCGTCGTCCAGCTCGAGCTCGCGGTTGTCGACCTCTTCGTAAATCTTCCTGTTCTCGTTGTCTTCCATCGTTTGGCCGGTGCTGCGCGTGCTTTTGTGAACATAGTCAGGCAACAGTCGGGGCGCAAGCAATCGAAACACTTGCGAGCAGCGAGCGTGAAATGCTCGGTCGGCAAAGCCGTCCTATGTGGTCTCGTGACTTACATAGCTACGCGCTCGAATCGCGCGCTGAGGTGTGCCGCCGGTTGCACCGCTGTGGCGCTCGTGGCTAACCTTGCGACCCCAACTCCGCGGTGAGCGGAGGCGCACGAGCGCGAAGGGCGCATGAGCGCGCGATGACGGCTGCGGGCAATCAGGCACCAGGCGAGCACGAGGGGAGCGGCGCGCAGAGCGAGCAGGCGTCCGTCGAGATGCGCGGTCAGGCCACTTCGTCGAGCGACGCCGGACCGCTGCGGCGGCGACCGGTTCGTGCGCGCTGCATCGCGCTGACTGGGGCCAACACCTTTCTCGGGCGCAACCTTATCGCGCTGCTCGAGGAAGACGACAGCGTCGGCCGGGTGGTCCTGCTCGACGTGAAGAACCCGGCCGGCGTCGGCCCGAAGACGGTGTTCTACGAGGTCGATTTGACGCAGCCCGCCGTCGAGTCGCGCATCGCCGAGATCCTGCACGCCGATCGCGTCGATACGCTCGTTCACTTGGCGTTTGCTGCAACTCCGACGCAGGCGACCGCTTGGGCGCACGAGCTCGAGAGCGTTGGCACGATGCATGTGCTGGCTGCGTGCCGCAAGCACCGCTTGCGCAGGCTCGTGGTGCAATCGACCGCGCTCGTCTACGGACCGCACCCGTCGAACCCGAACTTCTTGACCGAGGACCATCCGCTCCGAGGCTTGCACGGCTCGCACTTCGTCGAAGACAAGATCGACGTCGAGCAACAGGCCCGAGCGTTTGCGTTGGCCGAGCCCGACTGTTGCGTGACCGTGCTGCGCCTCTCGCCCATCCTCGGCCCTACGATGGACAACTATGTGGCGCGCTGGTTATCGCGGCGGCTCGTGCCCACCGTGATGGGCCATGATCCACTGGTCCAGTTTCTGCACGAGGTCGATGCGATCGCCGCGCTCAAGCTGGCGATCGACCGCGACGCTCCCGGTGCGTTCAACATCGCCGGCGAGGGCGTCTTGCCGATCTCGACCGTGGTGAAGTTGGCGGGGCGTATCGGCCTGCCGATTCCGTACTCTCTGTTCCGGCGGCTCGCGGGTCTTCTCTGGGTGGCCCAGTTGAGCGAGGCTCCGCCTGCATTCGTCGCTGCATTGCGCTATCTGTGTGTCGTCGATGGGGCACGCGCGCGCTCGGAGCTCGGCTTCCGGCCGCTGTACTCGACGCGCGACGCGGTGCTCGATTTCGAGGGCGCGCTGCGCTTGCGCGAGGCGCGACTACTGCACGAGGCCACATGAGCGATCGACCCCAGAACCTCGAGGCAGCCAAACGCAGGCGCGCTTCTGCGCGCGCTGCGTCCTCTGCCGAGAGCGAGCCTTCGAGGTCGGACGCTGCAGCGTTGCCCGCCAACGGCGCGGCGCATGCAAAGCCCAATGGGAGCGTACCTCGTCGAGCATCGGCAAAGAAGATCGCCTCGGCCCGTGCTGCAGCCAATGATTCGCGCGACGCTACGGACTCGCGACGTGTGTCGGCGCGAGCGAGCGAGCCCATCGCGCCTCCCGCGCGGCCTTCCAAAAAACGCGGGGCCGCGGCGCGTGCCGCCCATGCCGAGGCCCAAGGCACCCCAAAGGCGGCAGCGTCATCTGAGGCCGGAACCGTCGCCCCGAGTGAAGCGCCCAAGGACGCGGTGCTCCACGACATGGAGCGCGACCTCGCGGGGCTGCTGCGCGACGTCGAAGGCGCGGACGGAGATGCCGATGCACGCCAGCGCGCGGCAGACGCCATCGGGCGCATCGCCGCTCGCTTGCAGCCCGCGGCGGCGGAGAGCACGCCCCCTGACGACAAGTTGCTGGGTGGCGCGCGCGAGCTGCTGTCCGCGGACTACTACGTGCGGCGTCTCGGCCGGCTCGGTTTGCGTGGACGCTCCGAGCAAGTGGACGACTTTGGGCTCGACCCCGCGTACGAGGCGCGCGTTCAGCCTTTGCTCGACGCTCTTTACGGGCGCTACTTCCGGGTCCAGATCACGGGCGCGGCGAACATTCCGCGCGAAGGAGCGGCGCTGCTCGTGTGCAACCACAGCGGCACGCTGCCGTGGGACGGCGTCATGCTCAAGACCGCGCTGCGCCACGCGTTGCCCGAGCGCCGCGGCTTGCGCTGGTTGATCGACGACTTCGTGTTTCACTCGCCCTTTCTCGGCGCCTTCCTCAATCGCGTCGGCGCGGTGCGCGCATGTCCGGAGAACGCCGAGCGCTTGCTCGCTCGCGGCGAGCTGCTTGCAGTCTTCCCCGAAGGGGTCAAGGGGATCGGAAAGCCGTACCGCGACCGCTACCGCCTCGAGCGCTTCGGCCGCGGAGGCCACATCAAGCTCGCGCTGCGCAGCTCGGTGCCGGTGATCCCGCTCGCGATCGTGGGTGCGGAGGAGACCTATCCGTTGCTCTACAAGTTGCGGGCCTTCTCGAAGCTCCTCGGCGTTCCGTTCATCCCGATCACGCCGCTGTTTCCGTGGCTCGGACCGCTCGGCGTCGTCCCGCTGCCGAGTCGCTGGCACATCGCCGTGGGCGAGCCCATGAACGAGCTGTTGGCGCTGGGCAAGGAAGCGGCGGAGGACAGCGTGCTCGTCAACGAGCACAACGGCCGCCTGCGCGCCAAGGTCCAGTCCTTGGTCGATCACGCCCTGTCGTTGCGCGGCCCGGCGTTCTTTTGACGAGCTACTCGAGGCGGAAGCGGGTGCTACGTCGGGCTTGCTGGGCGCGGAGCTCGGCTGCGGCTTGGGCGTAGCCTTCGCGGCCAAGCAGTCCGAAGGCGAGGCGCTTGCCGAGCTCGACGCCGGGTTGGTCGAACGCGTTCACGCCGTACAGCTCGCCCGCAAACGCCGTCGCGGCTTCATACAGGAAGAGCAAGCCCCCGAATGCAGAGGCGTCGAGTCGCTCCAGCGTCAACGTCACGCTCGGCCGACGATCTGCCGCCAGCGCTTCGGTCGTGCCCTGACGCTCGGCGTCGAGCAGGCGAGCGAGCGTGATGCCACCGAGGTATGCGTCGGCACCGGTCGAGCTCGGCACGACCAAATCGCGCTCGGTTTGCTCGACCGCGATGAACGTCACGAGCTTGTCGCGGGGGCCCTCGATGAAGAGCTGCACTTGGGCGTGCTGGTCGGTGGTGCCGACGGCGGGCACGGGCGTTGGACCGCTCTCCACAGTGCGGCCGTCGCGATCGACGCGCTTGCCGAGGCTCTCGGCCCAGAGCTGCACGTACCAGGCAGCGAAGGCTCGCAATCGATCCGAGTACGGCATCATGACGTGGATACCGTGCCCTGCGAGCGTGTGGTGCAGGTAGTGCACCGCCGCGAGCACGCCCGCGGGATTGTCCCTCAGCGAAGGCTGCTTGCAGCGCTCCGCCATGTTGGCCGCCCCCTCGAGCAGCGCCTGTGCGTCGATGTCGAGCAAGCACGCCGGCAACAACCCGACTGCGGTCAAGATCGAGAAACGACCACCCACGTTGCTCGGAATAGGCAGGCTCAGCCAGCGTTCGCTCTCCGCGAGCGCGCGCAAGCTGCCCTGGCTGGGATCGGTGATCGCGCAGATCCGCGTGCGCAGGCCGTCCTTGCCCACGCCACGCTCCAGCCACTCGCGGACGATCAGCAGCTGCGCCGCCGTCTCGACCGTGCTGCCCGACTTCGAGATCACGAGCACGGCGGTGGTCGCCGGGTCGAGCGTCGTCAGCAGGTGCGACAGCAGCCATGGGTCGCTGTTGTCGGGCAAGTGCAAGCGTGGACGGGCGACCGCGCTGCGGCTGCCGAGATGTTGTGGCTCGCACAGCGCCTCGAGCAGCGCCCGGGCGCCGAGCGAGGAGCCGCCGATGCCGAGCAGCAGCACGTCGCGCGTGTCGGAGTGCAGCGCAGCTCTGACTCGCCGCACTGCCCCCAGCGCTTGCGGCTCGCTCGGAAGCGCGAAGAAGCCGAGCTCATTCGAGGCGCAGCGTGCGAGAACCGCTGCGTGTGCTCGTGCGAACCGGGGCTCGAGCGCGTCGAGCGCGGACTCGGTCAAGCCGCCGTCGCCAACACCGTCCGCCATCGCGAGCGCATAATCGAGGCGAATTCGGGTCGCGGTCATGCGCCGAAGGCTAGAGCGCATTTCGCGCCGGCTCAACGGCTGACACGTCGGGGCCGACCAGCGCTCGGCCGGAGCGCCTTTTTTGACCGGGATGAAGCGCGCCGCTAGCGTCGGGCCATGCCGGCTACCGGCCGCGCGCTCTTCGGTCTGCTCTCCCTTGCGGCGCTCTCCGGCTCGCTGATCGCGCTCGCGTCGCCGGGCAACGTCGCCGGCGCTGGCAAGGCGCCCAAGCTGCTCGAGCCCGCGCAGGCGCTCGCCGTGGTGCAAGCGCAGCCTGCCAGCACCCGAAACGCGCTCGCCGGCTTCGATCCGTTGCTGCACCGGCTCGAAGGCGAAAAGCTGATAGCGGATCTTCCCCACGGGGGGCGTGCCGAGCTCACGCTCGACCCCGGATTGCAGGCGCACCTCGAGCGCGTTCTGCGCGACAACGCGGTTCCTTACGGCGCGCTCGTTGCGCTCGAGCCAGCGACCGGACGGGTGCTGGCCTACGTGAGCCACTCGAGCGCCGGGTCGGCGGCCGGCGATCTCGCGCGCGACCCGTCCCCGCCGAGCGCCTCGGTGTTCAAGCTCGTGACGGCATCAGCGCTGATAGACGCCGGCGTGGGGCCCGAGCAGAGCATTTGCTACGGCGGCGGCCTGCGTCGGCTCGGCCTTGCCGATCTCGACGACAACGCCGCGCGCGACAGGGCCTGCGCGACCCTCGAACAGGCGATCGCCGGCTCGATCAACGCGGTCATGGCCAAGCTCGCGGATCGCAACCTCGATCGCGCGACCCTCGAGCGCTATGCGCAGGCGTTCGGGTTCGGCCGGGCGTTGCCGTTTGACGCGCCTACGCAGGCAGGTGCGGCCGAGGTGCCAAGCGAGCGTCTCGAGCTCGCGCGCACAGCCGCCGGCTTCTGGCACATGCACATGTCGCCGCTGCACGGCGCCTTGATCGCTGCAACGTTCGCGAATGGTGGCGCGATGCCGCGCGCGGCGATCGTGGAGCGCGCGCTCGATGCGCAGGGCAGGGTGGTCTACAGCCGCGAGCTCGGCACGCCGCACACCGTGATCGCGGCCTCGACCGCGGAGGCGGTCTCCAAGATGATGCTCGGCACGGTGCGCAGCGGCACCGCCCGCGTCGCATTCCACGATCGGCGCGGTCGTCCCTTGCTGCCGGGCATCGCCATCGCCGGCAAGACCGGCTCGCTCGCCTCCGAAGCACCGTACCGCGCCTACTCGTGGTGGGTCGGCTACGCGCCGCTGCAAGAGCCCGAGATCGCGCTTGCTGCGTTGATCGTTAACACCCCGACCTGGCGCATCAAGGGCAGCCAGCTCGCGAGCGAGGCCCTGCAATACTACCTGGTGAAGCGCAAGGCCCTGGTAACGCGGGGCGGCACGCGCCGCCCCGCCCCGACGAAGTGAATTCGTCGGGGCCCCACCCCACGCGGAGCGGGAGCTGCGCTCCCCTCTAACGGCGAAGCCGTTATTCACCCCTCCGGCGCGACGAGCGGATCGCGAGCGTCATCCGAGCGCTTGGCGTGCGACGTCGACGTTGAGCAGGCCCGCGCCGACGAGCTGGCGGAGGTGCATCTCGAAGGTTTGCATGCCGTACGGGTGGACGCCGCGCTCCATCACCTCTTTGAGCGGGGTGTTGCCTTCC
>JBIOJD010000015.1:0-21508 GCA_044450485.1 Polyangiales bacterium
GGCGTGACGGTCAACGCTGCGTTCGACGTGAAGCTCGCGGACGAGAACACGCTCGCAGGCACGGGCCAGGTCTCCTCCAATGGAGTGATCTTCGGCTCGAGCAATCCTCTGCTGCCGTCAGCGACGATCGCGGTGAATCCGAAGATGCCGGACATCCCGCTCACGCTCACGCGCGTTCCGAAGGACATGCCATGCAGCGATGTCCTGAAACAGTTTCCGTGACCGCCGATCTCAACGCGTGACGCAGCTGTCGTCGTCCGAGTTGCATCTCAAGCCGCCCGATAGGCAAATGTGCGGCCCGATGGGGCTGCCGGCGCTGAAGGAGCAGCAGCGTTCGCCGAGCTGGCCGCAGCTGCCGCACTCGCCAGCCACGCACACCTCGAACCCCGTTCCTCCCGGGCCTGCGTCGTTGCCGCCCGACCCCGCGCCGAAGCACGAGTTGCCGCACTCACCACAGTTGGCGATGTTGTCCTCGAGGTTGACGCAGGTGGTGCCGCACACTGCCCGGTTCGGTCCCGGGCACGCGCACGCACCTTCCTTGCACTGATATCCGCCGCGGCAGGTGTCACCCGCGCAGCAGGGTTGGCTCGGTCCGCCGCACGAGCCACACGTCGAGCTCGCCGAGGTTGGATCGCCGCTGCACGCGAGGCCGATACCGCACCCGCCGCCGAGGCCCTCGGGGCAGCAACGCTGGCCCTGACCGCCGCATGCGACGCAAGCCGATTCCACGCAAGCGCACACGCCGCCCGTGTTGCTGCAGTTGCCGCCCGTGTTGCAGTTGTGCCCGCACGCTCCGCAGTTGGCGCTCGAGCTGGTGATGTCCGTGCATGCACCGGAACAGTTCTTGATGCTCGTCGTTTCCGTGCATGCGCAGGCGCCCGAGGTGCAGGTTCCTGCCGGTCCACAGTCGGTGCAGCTCGAACCGCAGTGCCGAGCGTCGCTGCTGGTGTCGGCGCAGAATCCGCCTGCGCAAACCGTACGACTAGTCGGGCAGTTACATGCGCCGCTGGTGCAGCTACGCCCGAAGGGGCAAGTCGCGTCCTCGTCGATCGTGCCATCGCAATCGTCGTCGACACCATTGCAGGTGTCCGTCGCACCCGGGTGCACGGCGGCATTGCCGTCGTTGCAGTCCGTGCCGCAAGGGGTCGGCGCATAGCCATCCCCGTCCTGATCGAGGACTGCCCAAAGGCACTTGTGCGTGCTGCTGTCGCAGCCTTGCAGCACGGTGCAGGCTTCGCCATCGGTGCAGTCGTCGGCGGTCGAGCACGTCTTGTCGATGCACCCTGCGCTCACGTCACAATATTGGGCCTGCGCACAGGCCGCGTTGCGCGCCGTATGGGTGCAGCTCTGGCTGTCGCAGGTGTCGTCGGTGCAGCTCACCGAGTCGTCGCAATCGGCGCTCGTGCTGCAACTGCTGCCCGCGCCGCCGGTGCCACCGCCGCCGGTCGTGCCGCCTCCACCGGTCGTGCCGTTGCCTCCGGTGCCTCCGGTGCCGCCATCACTTCCGCCGCTTCCGCTGCCTCCGCCGCTGCCGGCGTTTCCCGAGCCGGTGCCCGCGCTCGTGCCACCCGTGCCGCTGCCCTTCCCGGCTGCGCCGCTTCCGCTCGAGCCCGTGGCGCCCTTGCTGCCAGCGCTGCCGCTGCCTCCAGTACCATTGCTCCCGCTCTTCGTGCCAGCGTCCTGCCCGGACTTCGAGCCCGGGTGATTGCTGCTGCAGGAGAGCGCAGGCACGAGTGAAAGCGTCAACAGGCTTGCGGCCAATCCGGTCACGCGGGTCATGACGTTTCTTCCTTTTGTCGGCGAGCCTCTCGACGCTCGCGAAACACTGTCTCCGTCCGCCCGGTCGGAGCAGTCGCCAGCAATCTGCTCGCTAATGACAGCCGGGTCAATATCCGCAAAGCACTTCTCGCGCGCGGTTCGTTCTGGAACGTGAGGCGTAATACCCCCGGGGCTCCGGCGGCTCGGGCGACAGCTCTTCTCGGCCGCCGCGCACGCGCTCGCAAAATCCGTTTGCGCCAGGCGGACAACCAGATCCGGGCGCCCGAGATTTGCATAGCGCAGCCAAGTGCGCAGCGTCCGCGTACCTCGTCTTGGGTCGTCATCGCATACCGCCATGCGAACCACCACCGCACCGAGTCTCATTCCGCTCTCCATCGCCCGCGACACCTGCGTGCAATTTCTCAGTCCTCAGTTCGCACTGTGAAGATCTCTCAGTCGACGAGATCTCGAGGCGTCGTGTTCGCGTGTCCATGTCACTCTCGCAGCGAGAGCCTTGGCTTCGTACGACAAGTGTTCGGGGTTGGATCGTGCTCGCCAGATTTTTGGGGATGCGACTCATGCACGCTGACGAAACCTCGGCGTGTGTCGTTGCACGCGCTGTGCAATGCAGCGCGACGAAGTGCGTGCATCTCAGCATTTCGTAACCAAACGTTGGCGCACGCATGTTATCTCTGACGCACGCAAACGAAGCGTCAGAGCCTTGCTAGCAAAGGCGTCTTCGTCTGCAGGAGAGCGGCGCGATGATCACCGACACGGACAAAGCCGCGATTCGTCGCAGTTGGAAGCTGGTGATCCCGATCGCAGAGACCGCGGCCGATCTGTTCTACAAGCGATTGTTCGAGCTGCGGCCCGAGTATCGTGCGCTCTTCCCCGAGGACATGAAGGCACAGAAGCGCAAGCTGCTGCAGATGCTCGCGTTCGTGGTGCGCTCGCTGCAATGGGCAGACGACGCGTGGCGCGACACTGTGCCGCCCGACGAGGACTTGTTCCTGGTCGTGCTCGCGCTCGGCCGCAGGCACAGCGAGCTCTACAAGATTCCTAGCGACTCGTACGACCCGGTCGGCGAGGCGCTGCTTTGGACCTTGGACTACGGCCTCGGTGAAGCGTTCACCGACGACGTGCGCACGGCGTGGCTAGCGATCTACGAGCTGCTGGCGAAGACCATGCGCATGGGCACGTTGGCGCTCGAGCAGGACGCCTCGCTTGGTTCGCGCGCACATGCGCTCGAGCTCGGCGAAGCGGCCTTGGAGAGCGATCAGGCGCGGCTGGGGCTGTCGGAACAAAACCCGTCGTAAAGCAGCGAGGTCCCATGGTCACTGCGAGTCGCGTTTCAGTCATGGAAGGAGTTCTGGGTGACGTCAGCCTGGCGGACCTTCTGCAAGTCGTTGGCATCGGGCGCCAATATACGGGCATCGAGCTGCGCCAAGACGACCACAGCCCGGCCGGGATGTTGTTCGTCAAGAGCGGCAAGCTGATCTCCGCAGTAGCCAAGGGCGTGCTCGGCAAGGAGGCCTTCTTCCGTTTGTTTCCGGACACCCCGGCGCGCACCTTCCACGTGTTCCGCACCGACGTGCCGGCCGCGTTGCCGGAGCCGATCGGTGCAATCGGGCCGCTGCTGCTCGAGGCGATCGACCGCGACACGACGGCAGCGCGGAGCGTACCGCCACCCAAGCCCGCTTCGGACCCGTCGAGCACGCCGCTGAGCAATCCGCAGGCGCCGCGGCCGAAGAGCCGCGCGCCCGAGCCCAGCGTTGCCGCACGAGCGGAGAGGCGACCGCGGCGCGCGGCCGGCACACGGGCCCCGGTCGTGGCCGTCGCGAGCCCGAAGGGCGGCTGCGGCAAGACCACGATCGCGCTCAACCTCGCGCTGGCGCTCGCGCGTCGCGAGCGACGCGTGATCCTGGTCGACGCGGATCTGAACGGCGACGTGCTGTCCTCGATCGATGCGCGCAGTCGTGCACGCTACGGCGCGTTCGACGCCTTGCTCGGCCGCGTGCCCGTCGAAGAAGCGCTGCTCGACACCGTCATCCCTCACTTCAAGATTCTGCCGGCGGCGGGCCTGACGCTTCCACGGGTCGAGGTCACGCTGCACGACCATGGCGCGCTGTGGCGGGCGTTGCTCGACGAGCTACGGGGCCGGGCCGACATCGTGCTGGTCGACACACCCGCGGGGATGCTCGGCATCACGCACCAGGTTTTGCGCGCTTGCACACACGTGCTCGGCGTGCTGCAAGCGGAGGTAATCGCTCAGCGTTCGTTCTCCATGTTCGAGCAGGGCCTGTCTGCGTTGCCCGAGTCGGAGAGGCCGCGCGTGCTCGGCGTCGTGCTCAACATGGTTCAGGTCGGCCAATCTGCGTCCGTCTCCGTGTTGCAGAAGGCGTGCGCCGAGCTGCCGGGGGAGTGGCTGCTCGAGACGTCGATTCCGCGCAGCCCGGCGTTTCTCGAAGCCACCGAAGCCGGCGTGCCCCTGCGCATGATCGACGAGGACAGCCCGCCGGCGGTGAGCTGGCTGTTCGAGACGCTGGCGGCCGAAGCCTTGCAGCGGCTGCGCCTGTCGGAGCCGGAGCGAAGACCGCAGCGGCTGCTGATCTGAGATCGATCGGAACCAGCGCCCGAGAAGTCAGATCGCTTGGAAGAGCTCGCAGGACTGGCAGCCCATGCCGCCGTTGCAGGTGGCGCACTCGGGATTGAGTATGAACATGTCGATGGCGTCGAAGCAGAGGAGGTCCAAGTCCTTGCACGGACCGTTGGGGTCTCTGGTGCCGGTGCTGGTCCCGCCCGCGTCGGTTCCACCGGTGCCCGCGCCAGCGCTGCCCGCGTCGGCTGTGATGCCCGTGCCGCCCGCGCCGCCTGCGTCGCTCGTGCCTGCGGTGCCGCCGGTGCCGCCCGACCCGCTCGCGCCTGCGGCGCCGCTCGTGCCGCTCGACCCCGTGACGCCTGCGCTGCCGCTCATGCCCGCTCCGCCTGTGATGCCGCCGGTGCTGCTCGCTCCGCGCACGCCTGCGGTGCCGTTCGTGCCGGCTACGCCGCTCGGCCCGAGAATGCTGCCCGCACCTGGCAGGCTCGTGCCTACGGTGGCGCTCATGCTGCCGCCTGCGCTCATGCTACTGCCTGCGCTACCCATGCCGACACCGCCCGCTGCGGTGCTGGCCTTCTTACCGCTCGCGCAGCCAGCGCCGAGCCATGCGGCGAGCGCAACGCTCATCCAAACGTGCAGGCCAGGCGAGCGCGCGAGCATGAAGCCTCCTCGCGAAGCATTGGCGTCACACCCAATCAGCTCCGCTGAGACGGTTTTTGCCATCGCTCGCGGCTCTCGATGGCGCGGCGATCTCACGGGGTAACTCTTTCAGCCCCTCGGGTAACGGCGCATCAGTCGTGCTCGGAACGCCTCAACCTATTTCGGCGCGGCCGGCGGTACGAACGGTACGAGCAGCCCGCTGTCGTATTGTCCGCCCAAATGCAGCGTGTGCGTGCCTTCGTTGCAACGCTCGCGGTGATGAAGCATCGCGTGGCTGTAGATGTCGGCACCGCCGATGACCAGGCGCAAGCTCTCGCCCGCTTCGAAGGACGTGCTCGAAGGCAGGATCTCGATCTCGACAGGCACTATCTGGCCAGGCTCGACGAGCTGTACTCGGTCGTGCGAGAGCACCGGCTGAAACGGACGCGACCGCTGCGGGTCGAGCGCGCGGTGCGACACGCGCAGCCAGCCGTTCGAGACCGGGCCGCGCGTGTCGTTTTCGCGACCCTCGAAGCACACTTCTTCACCGGCCGCGTCGAGCTTCTTGACGGCCACGAACAGATCCAGATCGTCGCCGCGGTCGGTCGAGACCCACAGCTTGAGGCGCATCTGTCCGGTGATCTCGCAAGCTGCATCGAAGCGCCGATCGAAGCAGACGTTCTCGCCGCCCTTGGCGTCGTAGCTCACGGTCGCCGGGGTCGTCGGCTTCTCGGCACCGAGAGTGCGGCCGGCAGCGCTCAGGTACAGCTCGCGATACTCCGTGCTGGGCAGCGGCCAGTCGGCCTCTTCGCGGACCGCGTACTCGTCGATCGTCTTGCGCACCTCGAGCCGTACGCGGGGCCGCTTCAGCATTCCGTTGTCTGCGCCCTTCAGGAAGCAGTCGAGGAAGCGCCGCTGATATTCGAGCGCGTCTTCTTCGTAGTACACGGTCCACTTGCCGCGGCCGTGGGTGTAGAGCCACTTGTGCTCCGATCCGATCCGCATGAAGGCGTCGAAGCAACCCTTGGAGTGCAGCCCCTGGTCGGAGAAACTGCCACAGATCAGCGCCGGCACGCGGATCGCCGAGAGGTCCGCGACGTTGGCCGGCACCTGCGAAATCAAGGGCGTGCGGCTCGGGCCCTTCTGTTCTTGCGTCTTCGCGTCAGCCATCGCGCGCGACCACCCGCGAAAGAACGCGGTCTCCGGCACGCCGCCGTGGAACATGACGTTGCGGTACGAGTCGGACGCGCCTTCCCACGGAACGATCGCTGCGAGGTGCGGAGGGTTGTTCGCGGCCGCGTACCACTGACAGATGGCGAGGTACGACACGCCGTGCAGACCCACGCGGCCATTGCTCCACGGCTGCGTCCCGGCCCACTCGATGATCTGGCCGTAGTCGTTGATCTCAGTGCGGCTGAAGACCTTGCGCTCGCCCTGTGATTTGAAGCAGCCGCGCAGATCGACGTGCACGACCGCGTAACCCTGGGGCACCCAGTACGCGGGATCGGGCGCCTCGAAAGGCGTGCAGCTCGACACGCGGTAGCACCCCATGCCGAGCCCCATCGCCACGCGGCGCTCCAAAGTCGCGTCGCGGGTCTTGGCGGGATCGGCGTCCTTGCCATACGGCGTGAGCGCGAGGATCACCGGCAACGGTCCCTCGGATTTCGCCGGTCGGAAGACGTTGGCCGAGAGCCGAATGCCGTCCGACATCACGACGCCGACGTCGCGCTCGACGGAAATGCCAGGCGGCAGCGGAAAGACATCGACTTCGTTTTGGGGTGTGCGGCGGAGTGCTGGTGCAGGCATGGCTATCAACCTCGGTGAACGACACGTCGAAACAGCGCCGGCAGGAACTCTGCCAGATGCGTCATCTCTTCGGCGCAATGCAGCAGAAGGTCGCGGCCGAGGCCGTTCGGGACCAACATGCGTCGCATGGGCCGGGAGTTGAGCAAGGGACGCAGCAGGGGTCCGATGACGGGTAGCTCTCGCGAATCGAAATCGGCCAGCCAAAAGCGGCTGCGCATCTCGACCCCATCGTTCGTCCGCCTCACGTGGTGCAGCACGTGGCCGGCGGCGACATTCTCCCTGCGTGAGTAGGTTCGGGCGCAGATCACGGCCTCGGTGCCGCTCGCTTCGAAGCGAGACGGGTCGAGGTACTCGCAGGGGTCGGCAAATGCGATCGACAGCCGCATGAGCGTGGAGCCGACGTACTCGTCGACCTCGCTGACGTTGCTCCGATAGAGCCGCTGCCACTCCTCACGCCCCCCGCCTGCGCAAGTGACCGGATGTCGCCAGCGTGCCGAGACGTGGTCGCGTGGGTGCCAGAGCTGATAGCGCGCGCTCTCTTCACCATGCCACGCAAACCACCAATCGATCATCTCGCCCGTCACGCCTGGCATGGGCGTGAGCGCCGCGACATAGAGCATCGCGTCGTCGAGACGGGCATAGCCATTCTCCATGCCGAGATAGCCTGGCTCGAGCAGCGCGTCCGCTGCAGCCAGGCTGAGCCCACGCTCGGAGGGCTGGAGCCCGGCACGCACTGCCGCGACGATGGCCTCGCTGATCCGCAAGGCGGCCGAGGGTCGAAAGATTCCGTCCTCGAGCCGGACTTCCGGTAGGTGCCGCAGATCATGCGTCGGTGCATCCATGGGTGAGGCTCTCAACGTTCGAGCATGCGCGTCAGGCGTTGATGGTGACGTTTCAACGCTTCGACGAGATTGGGCAGGGCCGCGCGGAAGCGCTGGGTTGGCACTGGGATCGACAGTGCGCCGAGCTGTCCGTCGGGCATGCGGAAAGCCATCGCCACGGCGCTGATACCGAGCGAGTTCTCCTCGCGGTCGTACGCGATGCCGTTCTTGCGAATGCGAGCGAGCTCGGCATTCAAGGATTGCCAACTGGTGTGCGTATTCTGTGTCTTGGCAACGCACTTCAAGCGCGAGCTCACGCGGCGGAGCTCGAGCTCGTCCATCGACGCGAGCAGCGCCTTGCCGTTGGCGCAGCTGTGCATTGGAAACGACACCCCAACCGCAGACACGGCCGCGAGCCGGTGAGTCCCTGGCACTTGATCGACGAACACGACCTTGTCGTGATTGGCGATCGACAAGTCCACGGTCTCGCCGGTGGCTTTGGCGAGCGCCTCGACCTCGGGTCGGGCCAGCTCGACGATGTCGAAGCGCGTCGCAGCGGCCAGGCCCAACAGAGCCGGTCCCAGCCGCACGCCACGCTGAGACGAGCCCGCGACGACGAGACCTTCGGTGTCGAGCGCGTCGACGATCCGCTGCACGGTCGAGCGCGGCAGCTCGATGGCCTTGGCCAGGTCGCCGAGCGATGCCCCCTCGGGATAGCGCTGCAGGGCGCGCAACACGAGCGCCGCACGCGCGATCACCTGAACGCCGGCGCGATCCGGGCCTTCGTCTCCTCCCGTCAGGCTGACGGCGCCCCGTCTGGTCTTCGGCATCGAGCTGGACCGCACCATGATACGGTTCAGCCGTACCACAATGCAGTACATGGCTCAACCCCGCGCAAAATGGGCTGGACGCTCGTGCTGCACGGCGCGAGCGCGCTCCGCTCAGGGCCGGACGCTACACGCGTGCGTGGCCGGGTCGCATGCCTCGCCAGAGGCACAGACACCGCAATCGAGCGCTTGGCCGCAGCCGTCTTCGACGGATCCGCACGCCGCTGCGAGCTGCGCACACCTCTTCGGCGTGCAGCCGCATTGGTTCGGCGCACCACCACCACCGCAGCTCGTTGGCGCCTCGCAGGTGCCACAGTCGAGCAGACCACCACATCCGTTCGCAACCTTGCCGCAGTGGGCTCCCAAAAGGGCGCACGTGGTGGGGCTGCACGACTCGCCCTCCTCGCTGCAGTTGGCAGGCCCGGTCCCGATGCACACCTTCACGCGGTTGCGACGTCGACCCTGGCACGAACCGCACTCCAGCGTGCCACCGCATCCGTCGAGCATCGTTCCGCAGTGAGCATCGATCTCCGCGCAGCTCCGGCGCACACAGCCACAGCGATTGGCTCCGCCCACGCCGCAGACTTGCGGAGGTGTGCAAGAACCGCAGTCGAGCGTTCCGCCGCAGCCGTCCGAGATGGCTCCGCAGACCGCGCCGGCCTCGGCGCAGGTGACGGGCGTGCAACCGCAGTGCGCCGCGAGCGGTCCGCCGCCACAAGTCTCGGGCGCGCTGCACCCACCGCAGTCGAGCACTCCGGCGCAGCCATCCGAGACCTTGCCGCAGCCGATATCGAGCGCCGCGCACGAGCGCGCCTGGCACGGCTGCGCTCCGCACTTGTTGGGGCCGCCGCCTCCGCAGATTTGTCCCGGCGGACACGCCCCGCACTGCAGTACGCCGTCGCAGCCATCGAGAGCCTCACCGCATTCCGCCCCGCTCGCTGCGCAGGTGGTCGTCGGGCACGCGCAGACGTTCGGAGCTCCGCTGGCGCCGCAGAACGCCGGGGCGGTGCAGTTGCCACAGAACAGTGTGCCTCCGCACCCGTCGGCGACCGTCCCGCAGTCGAGAGCGAGCCCCACACAGCTGGCTTTGCGGCAGCCTCCTCCTGCATCAGACCCCACACTCTGCACCGGCTCGGGCAGGCCGCTCCGACTGCACGCGCAAACGATGCAAGCGCAGGCCAAGATCCAGATGGTCGCTCGCATGTAAAGGACAGGCCTCCGGCTCGGGCCGTGCGTTGTTGGGTACCCTCAGCGCTGTGGAATCAGGCCCGCGCCTTTGCGCCATGTCCCGAGCTCGGGCTAAGGTCGGGTGAGGGAGGACCGAATGCCGTTTGGCGCTGGCAAGTACGACGAGCTCGCAACGCTGGTGCGGGAATCAGCGCAAGCCGAGGCCGCGGTGGTGCTGGTGGGGGGTGGCTATCGCGGCGATGGCTTCAGCGTGCAGCTGCTGACGGCCGACCCGATCGGCGCCCTACGCAAGCTCGCGACGGCCTTGCGCGAAACCGCCGACGAGATCGAGGCGGACTGCCGAAAGCGAGAAGGCTAGACGCCGAGCGCTCGCCTTAGTGAGCGACTCTAAAGCAAACGGCTCACGTCGGTGCCGCGGGTTGCATCGCGCGGTACGTCGATCGTATATGTCAGGTAACTTGAGACGTGGGAGGTGGCTATGTCCATTCCTCGTGGGTTCGGCGTGTGGATCGGTGGCATCGGGGTCGTGTGCAGCCTCGAGATCGGCTGCGCGGGCCAGGCCGCCGATGGCTCGAGCGCGAACGGCGGCTCGAGCGTGGCGCCTCCAGCCGTGCAAGCGTCTCAGCCCGCGCAGACGCCGGGCACGGGAACGAGCCCCGGGCAGACGAACGCGCCCGCAGGCACGACGCCGATGCAGGCGATGCAACCTGGCGCGGGTGGCACCGGTGGGGCGATGGCAGCGGGAACGGCCGGGACCGGAGGCTCGGGCATGATGATGCTGCCCGCCATGGGGATGGCAGGCGCTGGTGGGTCGATGGCACCGGCCTCGCCGACGACGGGAATGTGTCCCGCGCCACCCGCCGGCGCGCCTGACAACACGGTCAAGGCTTGGATGGCGGTCAATCAGACGCGCGTCGCCGCAGGCGCGGGCTGCATGAACCTCGTGCCCGAGCTCGACAAGTCGGCGCAAGCCCACTGCGACTACGATGCGGCCAATGCCAGCAACGCGATGTGCATCGCCGATGCTCACGGCGAGGTGATGAGCTGCACCGGTTTCACGGGCGCGGACGTGCAGTCGCGCGAGGTTGCCGCTGGGTATCCGAAGGCGCTGGCCTACACCGAAGTCGCGACGAGCTTCGGCAACAATCCGATCGCGGCCGTGCCGAGCTGGATCGACACGGTCTGGCATCGCATCCCGTTGCTCGATCCGTGGACCACGGACATGGGCTACGGCGGCGCCGCGGGCTGCGACGTCATCGACATCGGACGCGGCACGAGCTCCACACCGACCAATGCGGTGGTGGTGTACCCCTACGACGGACAGACCAACGTGCCTCCTGCTTTCTCCGGAAGCGAGGGACCGGCCCCGCCTCCGCCGCCGAGCGGCTGGCCGAGCGCATATCCGATCAACATCTACGCGCAGGGCCTGAGCGTCACCGAGCACGTCCTCACCAAAGACGGCGACAGCACACCGATCGACCACCTCTGGCTCGATGCACAGTCATCCCAGGTCAGCGCCGGATTGAAAGGCTACTTCAAGGACACCGCGTTCATGTATGGCGCCCCCTTCGAGCTCAGCACCAAGTACCACGTGAAGATCGTCGGCACCCACACGGGCGGCGCGCTGAACGTGGAATGGACCTTCACGACCGGCGCAACGCGCCCGTTCGGCACCTGAGGCACAGGGCGAACGCGGCGCTCCTCACCGCGCCGTATTCCCGTTCAATTCCAAGGCGTTGAACGTCGGTGGTCGCGCGCATCAGAAAACCGGCAGGATAGCTCTGCCGCGCGATCGAGGTTTTCAAGTACCTTGATCGCTTGTGAGCTCGGCGGTCGCACAGGCCAAAACCGTCGCCGATTTTCCTGTTGCGGGCTGCGTTCTTCTCGTTCGCGCCCTTCGCGCTCGTTTTCATCGCGCTGATCTTTCCGGTCAGCGGCGCGATGGTGCAGGTCGGCCTGGCGCTCGCGGTCTTCATCGCGGGCGAATGGGCGCGCCGCATCACCACGCGCTCGCGAGTCGCGGCGGCGCTGCTCTCGGGTCAGCTCGAGTTCGAAGCCTACTATCGCGAGCATCAGCCGCGACCGTTCCTCTACTACGTGCTCTATCCGGTGCTGTTTCCATACTGGTTGTCCGTGGCGGAAGCCCGCCGGGAGTTCCTGCTCTACAAGGGCTACACGCTCTTCAGCTTCGGCCTGCTGTTGGTGTCGCTCGTGGCGCAGTACCTGCGGTCGTTTCCACCCGAGCTCACGCTGCGGGATTTCGTGCCGCTCGCCGCAGGTACGCTGCTGGCCGAGGCCGTGGTCGTGCTGATGTTCTTGATGCCGATCGTGACCACGGTCGTGCACTTTCAACGCACGCGCGCGCCGCGCCGGCTCGCGGTCTTGCTCCTAGCAGGCTTGACGTCGATGGGCTTCGCCACCGCACGCGTGGAGCGCCGGCGCGATCCGATCGTGTCGTACGCCACGCGCACGCGGGTGCGCCTGCGCAGCGCGGCGTCTCCGGCCGCCGCGCAGACGGCACAGGTGAAGGCGCTGCACGCGGCGTGGAAGGCGTTGCCGGGTCAACAGGACGACGTCGACAGCGACGGCAAGGTGGAAGGCGCGCCGCTCTCGAGCGCGCGCGACGCGCTGGTGGGCTTCTACAAGAACGACGAAGCCCACGCCTTCGATCTCTGGTACACGAAGCGGAGCCGCCACGGCATCTTGGTGCTCTATTTCGAGGCCCGCCGCGGCAATCAGCCGATCTGGCTCGCGATGAGCGAGCGCGGCCACGTCACGCAAGACGTCGCCAAGCTGCCGCAGGGCGCGTTCCTCGCCATGCGCCACGCAGCACGCTAACCCGGCTCGCTCTACGACTGGACGAACGCTGTCGCATGCCCGTCGAGCAGCCCGTCGAGGACGTCGTCCCATGAGCGCGTGGGGGTGCGAGAGAGATCGTCGTGCAGAGCCTTCCAGCCAATGCGAAACGCCTTGACCGCACCGTGGGTAGACCAGGTGTGCTCGGCTCGCGCGCTCGGCGTTCGGCCCTCGTCCAGGGTCTCGGCAATGCGCTCGACGCCGAGCTCACAGACTGCCATCGCGAGCTGGGCGGCCTCGACGGAGCGCAGGCCGCGGCCGCGGTGGGCGCAACCCGCGAGCAAGACGTTCGCGAGATAGGCCAGCTCCTCGACGCGAGTCGCGTGCAACGCGGGTTCTTGGACGCTGATGCGCTCGATCGCGAGCGCGAGCGGGGAGCGCCGCTCCGCCGACGTGCGTGGGGCGTCCGGCGGAGACCCGAGCAGAGCGGCCGCGTTGCCGATCGGCACATCGTCCGCCTGTTCGATCCAAGCGCTCAGCTTGGCGATGCTCTCGTCCTCTGCGCGCGTCTCCGGCGTGCTAGCGACCACGGGCTCTTCGGTCAGATGGCGGAAGTACGCAGCCGTGATCGCGTCGACCGCGGTATCGGCGAGCACCTCTTCCAGGCTGCCCGCACCCGCGAGGGCCAAGAAGCCGCGGGCATCGGCGACGGTCACGAAGCCGCGCGCTTCCCGCCGATCGGCGCGTGCGCCGGCCACGTCGGCTTCGAGCGACGCCTGCCCCGTCAGCGCCTCGTACAGCCCGCCTTCGTCCTCGATTTGCGTACGGGCGAGCTCGCAACAGCGATCGAGCAGCCGCTCGACGAAATCGTGATGATCGCGATCGAGCGTCGTGAGCAACGCGATGATCGTGTCGAAACCCTCTGCGCATCGAGCGACGACGACGTATCGGTCGAGCTCGAAATATTGGTTGCTCTCGAGCGCCTTCTCCACCAGCGCGTCGTCGCTGGGCGTGCGTTCGCTCGTCTCGAGCGTGAGGCGGTCGGCATCCAAGACGATCAGCAGCTCGCTCAACGCCAAGGTGACGAGATCTTCGTCCAGCTCGAGCAATTTGCGCGCTGCAAACGTTTCGCCCGCCTCGCTCAGCACCGTGAGCCAGAGCACGAACCGATCGGCGTCGAGGCGCTCGTCCTCGCCAGGGCGCTCGGCGCGCCACAAATCGTGGTCGAACACGGCTTCGAGCTGCCGCGTGGTCACGAGCGCAGCGATTTCGCCTGCGTCCTCCAGGCCGATCGTGTCGATGACGCGCGCGAGCATGCGCGGGTGAAGGCCCTGCACGGTGCGCACGAGATCGGGCGTCTCGAGCATGCGCGCGAGCATGTCAGCCGGTCTGGCGCCACCTATCGGCCGAATGCGGTCTGCGCTCATCGGTCCTCGCTGGTCAAGCCTTGAAGGTGTCGTAGCGCGCCGCCGCTGAGGCAATGCGCGCCTCGAGCGCGCGGCGCTCAGCGTCCGCCATGGGCGCGAAGCGCTGACCGGCCGCGAGGTTTGCGCGCACTTCGGCGATCGAGGAGCAGCCGATGATCACCGTGTCAGCCCAGCTCGCGGCGTAGCGGATGAGCTCCTCCGCAGAAGCTGCGCGGTCCTCGAGCAGGCGACCAGCCGCCATCACCTTCATGCCGATCACCCCGATGCCGCGCCGGCGCGCCTCCGCCACCACCGTGGAAAGGAACGGCATGCGACGTGGGTCGGCGGGGTTGATCGCGCACAGCACGGTGTCGACGTCGTAACGGCGCATGGCCTCGACCAGAATCGCAGGGTCGTGGTGTCCGGTGATGCCGACGAATCGCACCCGGCCATCGGCGCGCGCTGCCTCGACGGCTTCGATCGCACCACCTTTGCCGAAGATCTGATCGAGCTCCGCGGGCTCGCGCAGATCGTGGAGCTGCCACAGGTCCAGGCGGTCGGTGCCGAGCTTACGCAAGCTCGCGTCGAGCAGCCGCAGGGCGCCATCGCGGTCGCGAGCGTGGGTCTTCGATGCGAGAAACACGCCATCGCGCGCGCCTGGGCCGGCTACCCGCAAGGCCTCGCCGTAGTAGTCCTGGCTCTGCGCATAGGCCGGCGCCGTGTCGCAGTAGCGCACGCCGAGGCGAAGGGCCTCGACGATCATCGGCACGGCGTCCGCGCCTCTGCCGGTCGTCCGCAGAATACCTTCACCGCCGAGCGAGACCGGCTCGACCAGGGCTCCGGTGCGGCCGAGCTTGCGAAGGGCGCTTACGCTCTGCGCGTGCGGCAAATGTGGTGTCGGATCCGTCACACAGCCAGGGTAGCGCGCGGGCCGCTGCGGAACCCGGAAATAATGGTGCTGGGCCGCCCTGCCGCATCCCGGCTACTCTTCGAGCGCCTGAGATGACCCACAACCCGCTCGACAGCGTGCTGCAACCGCGCTCGATCGCCGTGGTCGGCGCGAGCGACCGAGAGGGCAGCGTCGGCGGCGTCCTGCTGCGCAACCTGCGCGAGGCGGGCTTTCCGGGCGAGCTCTTCGCCGTCAACGACAAGCGCAAGCGCGTGCAAGGCATGCGAAGCCATCAAAGCGTGCTCGCGCTCGGCCGCTCGCTCGACCTCGCGCTAGTCGCAGTGCCTGCGGCGGGCGTTCCCCAGGTCATACGCGACTGCGGCCAGGCCGGCGTCAAGGCGGTCGTGCTGCTCTCGGCTGGTTTTGCCGAGCAAGGCGCCGCCGGAGCGAGCCTGCAAGCCGAGGTCCTCGAGATCGCGCGCAGCCACGGTGTGCGCGTGCTCGGTCCCAATTGTCTGGGCGTGCTGCGGCCGAGCGCGAAGTTGCGCGCGATCTTCGGCAAGACCCCCACGCGCGCGGGCCGGCTCGCGCTCGTGTCGCAATCGGGCGCGGTGTGCACGGCGATCCTCGACTGGGCCGAGGCGCGCGAGATCGGCTTCTCGGCCGTGCTCTCGCTCGGCGGCGCAGCGGACGTGGGCTTCGGCGAGGTGCTCGACTATCTCGCGCTGGACGCGGAGACGGATGCGATCCTGCTCTACCTCGAAGGCGTCGACCATCCGCGACGCTTCATGAGCGGGCTGCGCGTGGCTGCGCGGATGAAGCCCGTGATCGCGCTCAAGGCTGGGCGAAAGCCGGCTGGCGCGCGCGCCGCGGCTACGCACAGCGGCGCGTTGGTAGGCGACGACGCGGTGTTCGCGAGCGCGCTGCGACGCGCGGGCGCGGTGCGGGCCGAAAGCTTCGAGCAGCTTTTCTCGGCCGCGGAGATGCTAGCGAGCGGCCGCCGCGCGACCGGCAATCGCTTGGGGATCGTGACCAACGCCGGCGGGCTCGGCGTGATGGCAGCCGATCGGGCCGCGGACCTCGACCTGCCGCTCGCCGCACTGCGGCCCGACACGCTCGCGGTGCTCGATGCAGCGCTGCCGCCGCAGTGGTCACACGCCAACCCGGTCGATCTGGTCGGCGATGCGCCGCCCGAGCGTTATGCCCGAGCCATGGCCGCGGTGCTCGACGATCCCGAGGTCGACGGCGTGATCACGTTGCTTTCCCCACAAGCGATGACCGACCCGACTGCCGCAGCCTCAGCCGTGATCGCGGCGAGCCAGCGCAGCGACAAGCCCGTGCTCTCCTGCTTCAGCGGTGGCGCGCAGGTTGTCGAAGCGCAAACGCTGTTCGCAAAGCATCGACTGCCGCACTTGCCTACGCCCGAGCACGCGATCGAAGCCTTTGCCGACCTCTGGAGCTTCGAGCACAACCAGCGCTTGCTGCTGCAGGTGCCGGGGCCGCTCGCGGATCCGAGACCGCCGGACGTCGAGGCGGCACGTTCGGTCGTGCTCGCCGCACTCGGCGAAGGCCGCGAGCAACTGCGGCTCGACGAAGCCAAGGCCGTGCTGCGCGCATTCCACGTCGAGGTGACTGCGTCGCTGCCGGCGCGGAGCGCGGACGAGGCAGCGGCCGCGGCCGAGCGCCTCGGGCTGCCCGTAGCGATGAAGATCGACTCGGACGATCTGAGCCACAAATCGGACGTCGGCGGCGTGCGGCTGGGCATCGACACGCTCGACGGCGTGCGCACCGCGTTCACGCAGATGCTCGCCGAAGCGAGGCAGCGTGCCCCGGCCGCAAAGCTGCGGGGTGTGACGCTCGAGCCGATGCTCGCCAAACGCTTCGGCCGGGAGCTGATCGTGGGTGTGACCCGAGATCCGGCGCTCGGACCTGCGATCGGGTTTGGCGCAGGCGGCACATTGGTCGAGCTGATCGCGGACCACGCAGTCGCCCTTCCCCCGCTCAATCGACTGCTCGCGCGCGACCTGCTCGAGCGTACGCGCGTGCGCACGCTGCTCGGCCCATTTCGGGGCATGCCCGCGGCTGACCTCGACGCGCTCGAGAACGTGCTGCTGCGCGTCTCCGATCTCGTGTGCGAGCTGCCCGAGGTGCACGAGCTAGACATCAATCCGCTGATCGCGGACGAGCACGGAGCCGTCGCCGTGGACGCGCGCGTGCGGCTGCGCACACAGGCGGCCGGGCTCGAGCGCTATGCGCACATGGCGATCGAGCCCTTCCCCGCTCATCTCGCGTGCACGCAGCGGCTCGTGGACGGGTCGCAAGTCACGCTGCGGCCGATCCGGCCAGAAGACGCGCAGATCGAGCAGAGCTTCGTGCGCGAGCTCTCGTCGGAGTCGCGCTACTTCCGTTTCCACCAGGGCCTGGTCGAGCTCACCCCGCGCATGCTCGCCCGCTTCACGCAGATCGATTATGACCGCGAGATGGCCTTCGTGGCCGTGAGCACGCGCGACGGCGGCGAGCACGAGATCGGTGTCGCGCGCTACGTGAGCAATCCCGATGGCGAGAGCTGCGAATTCGCGCTGGTGGTCGCGGATGCGTGGCAGCACAAGGGCCTCGGCTCGAGCCTGATGGCCGCGCTGATCGACGTCGCGCGCGCCAAGGGCCTGTCGCGCATGGAAGGCGAAGTGCTGACCGAGAACACGAAGATGCTCGGTCTGATGCGCGAGCTCGGTTTCTCGGTGCGGCCAGACCCGCACGATGCCACGCTGCGCGTGGTCGAGCTCGCGCTGCGCCCGAAGGACACTCCGGCTCGCTAGGGCTCCCGCGTCTGGGCGCGGCCCGCCGTTCACCGGCTCGCGTTGTTCGTGATCCACGTGCGGATCGCGTCGAGCGTCGCCGGGCACACGGAGCCCGGTGCCGTGAACGGCATGCCCGAACCGTAGTCGGGGTCCGCAGAGCTCTTCGTCTGCAGCTTGATCACCAGAAAACTGTGGTCCGGGTCACCGGGCACTACGCGCTTCAAGTTGCGCGCTTTGCCCGCGATGTTGCTCGCACGTGCGCCCATGCCGTCGGCGCCCAGCAGGTTCGTGTAGGGATCATCAGCAAGGTTCAGCTCGCCCGAGTCCATGAAGCCTGCGCTCGAATGACACGCGGTGCCGTCGGTGCCGCAGCTCACGCTGAGCAGGCTCGTGCGGATGCTGTCGAAAGTCGGCTCGAGGCCGCTCGGGCACACCGCGAAGGGCGTGCAACCGCCGTCGGCGCAGGCATCGACAGCGGCATCCGCCGCCGCATCGGCGCGACCGTGCCCCGCGGCCGCGCTTGCGTCGCTGCCCGGTCGCGCTGGCTGCGCAGTCGAGCTACCGCCGCAGGCGCAGAGAAGCGTGGCGGCCGTAACCGCCACGCAACCCATGACGAATCCGTTCACGACACTCGCAGCCGCGGATCAGCCCGCATCCCCCGCGGCCGGCACGGTGATGGTGATCATGTCGGAAATGGTCTTGCCTGCCGAGTCCTTGACCGCCGAATGATCGTCGTTGTGCAGCTCGAGCGTGATGGTGTGCGTGCCCGAGATGCTGGGGCAGTAGTCGAGCCCGGCGTCGATCGGGCTCGTCGAGCCTGCCGCGTTGTACGGCACGCCCGTGTCGTTGCATGCGGTGCCGTCGACCAGCACGTGAATGTGGCCGCACATCTTCGCGCCCGCGCACTTGCCCGGATCCATCAGCGTGAAGCCCGTGACCGTGAACGAGACCGGTACGTCCGGATCCGCAGCGTTCGCCATGACCTGCGCGTTGTTCGTCGGTGCAGTGATCTTGACGGTCGGCGCGCCGCCGCCCGAGCCTCCCGAGCCGCTGCCTCCTCCCGCAGATCCGGCGCTGCCGGCTGTGCCGCCGGTGCCGCTGCCGCCGGTCCCTTTGCCGCCCGTACCGCCGGTCCCGGCTGCTCCCTTACCAGCCGCCGCCGTCCCGGAGTCAGTCGTGCTTCCCCCGTCCATCGATCCGCTGCTCTTCTTCTTGCAGCCCGAGCTGCCTAAGCCCAACGCCAACGCGCTGGACGCCATCAAGATGAAAACTCTACGATTCATGGGCATTCCTCCGAAGAGGAGGCACCTTGCGCAGGCACCCCCTCAAAAGCCCCCCCACCGCGCAGGGGACGCATACCCCAGCACCTACGTGCGAGTCCGGCCGGACGTTACGCACAATAGTGGCTTGGGCGGATAGCCCCGCGCTCTTCCCGGGTCTCGCCGGGCGCTCGTCCCGGATACTCTCGGGCCATGAGATCGAAACGAGGCTGCCTCCGCGCTCATTGCTCGCACCATGGCGGGACGCTGATAGTGCTGCTCAGCGCTCTCTCGGGTTGCGGAGGCTCCAACTCGCACACGAAGCCCTCGACCGACGGCGGCGCTGGCAACGCCTCGACCACGCACGCGGCGAACGCGGGAGCGATGGCTGGGACCGGGGCGGGCGGCAAGACCGGTTCGGGCGGCGTCGGTGCGGTGGGCACTGCGGGACGCGCTGGAGGGAGCGCGAGTGGAGCTTCCGGGAGCGGCGCGAACGGCAGTGACGCCGGCAGTGCTCCGGTCATGGACGCAGGCACTGCCGGGGCTGGCGGCACCCGTGGAACCGGCGGAACGAACGCGACGAGCGATGCTGGCGGCTCCACGGGCGCGTCGCTCACCTGCGCCAACCCTTCCCACGTATTGCCGCTCAACAAGGCAAACCCGCAAGACGGCATCACGCTCGGCGGCTTCTACGTCGACACGGACACCTGGAATGCAGCGAGCTACAAGGTGTCGCAGACGATGTACATCTGCGACTACGGTAATTGGTACGTGATTGCCAACATGAACGACGACAAGGGCGACGGAGCCGTCAAGACGTATCCCAACGTGCACGAGGACTTCAACAGTTCCCCGAAGATCAGCTCGTTCGGCACGATCTCCAGCCGCTTCGGCCACAAGGGTCCGCACGTCGGAATCTACGAGTTTGCGTATGACATCTGGCTGAACGGCATCGCCAGCAGCGGCTCCACCGAGGTGATGATCTGGACCGACAACTACAAGCAGGTGCCGTCGGGATCGAAGCTCGATACGGTTACCTTCGACGGTCAGAGCTATGACGTGTACAAGAGTGGCTCCTACATCGCTTTCGTGGACACCACCAACGTGACGTCCGGGACCGTCAACCTACTGTCGTTCTTCAACTACGTCATCGGGAAGGGCTGGATCCCCGCGACCTCCACACTCGGCGCCATCGACTACGGCGTCGAGCTCGTCTCGACCAACGGCGCGGACGCTACGTTCGAGGTCGACGACTTCTCGTTGACGACGAATTGATCGGGGCTGCGGTTGCGCGTCAGGAGCTGCCGCCCAGGTCGTCGTTCCATTCGGGGGGCTCGGACTTGCGGGTGCACTCCAAGCAGAAGCCGGCGGAAAGGCCGTGGACCGCGCAGCGCACGTGGTCGTCGCTGCCGCACGCGCTGCAACGCGCAGTAGCGCTCGACGCGACGCCGGCGCGTGCGAGGTCGCTCAGCGTGATCACGCCGCAGAGGGCGCCGCCGCGGAGCACGGGCAAGCAGCTCACGCCGTGCTCGAGCATGCGTTCGGCAGCCTCGTGGGCGTCGGCGCTCACGTCCGCGGTCCATACGCGCCGGCTCATCGCCTCCGCGACGGACGCACCGCGTGGCGCGTGATCGAGGTCGCAGACGCACAGCACACCGACGAGCTCGCCGCCGCGGACGACCAGCAAGTGGCTGACGTGCTCGGCCTCGAACCTCTGTTGGGCGTCGGCGAGCGCAACATTTGGCTCGATTGTGACCAATCGGTCCGGTCTGAGGAATTCTGTGAGCGTGCTCATGACACCACCTCTGATAGTGACGTACCCCCTGCCCGCGCTCATGCTCGCCCGATCTGCCAGTGCGCTCGCACCGCGTTGCTCGGCGTCAACCGACGCTGCTCGCCGGCTTGACGGTGAGGCGGCGTTGCTGTGGCAGGTATATCGTGCGATCGGCGTGGCGCACCGACATGCGCCAGCGCTTGCGCAAGCGCCGTGCGGCGCCCGCAGCGGTGGACCGTGGTAGGCTCATCGATGGGTACGGGTTCGGATCACGAGATCGAGATCGGCTTGGGTCGACCACGTGGAACGAGCGCAACGAGGTCATTCGGCCGCGAAGGGGTTGCTGTGCGCGCTGCGCGGAACGCGCGGGTCTGGCTGTGGACGAGCTTGATCGTAGCCAGCGCGTGCAGCAGCTATGACGCAATGCTGATCGGCCCGCCCCGCGGGCATCGGGACGCGAGCGCCGACGACGGATCGGTCGCGAAGGACGCCACCACGGATGGGAGCTCCCATCCGATCGACGCTGGAGGCCACACCGATGCCGGCCGGGCCGACTCTGGCGCCGACGCCGGCGACGCGGGCAGCACCTGCGTCCCGAATCCAGGTAACGAGCTGTGCCCGATGATTTGTCCCGAGACGTGCAACGGCTCAGACGACGACTGCGACGGCCAAATCGACGAGGACGCGAACGCGGCGTGCGGGGCGGATCACGCCACCACCGCGTGCCAACAAGGTCAATGTCTCATCATCACTTGCGAGACCGGCTATCGCGACTGTGATCATGCGGCCGCGACCGGCTGTGAAGCTGCCCTCGATCGCGACTCGGCCAACTGCGGTGCCTGCAACCATCCGTGCCAAGGCGGAACGCACGTCCAACTCGGCTGCGCGAAGAGCCTGTGCGTCGTGCTCGGGTGCACCGACGGCTATGCGGATTGCGATTCGGATCCC
>JBIOJD010000016.1:0-21470 GCA_044450485.1 Polyangiales bacterium
ACGCACCCGAGACGGAGCCGCAGCACGTCCGGTTTGGTGTCGTCGCGCTTCCACAGAGGTGAGCCGCAGCGGCCGCAAAACACCCGGAACTTGCCCGGAGACGATTCGTACCGCCGCAGCAGGTCCTCGCCCGAGACGAGGTGGAAGCCATCGGCCGGGACGTTGCCGTTGGTCGCGAACTCCGCGCCCGAGGCCTTGCGGCACTGCACGCAGTGGCAACGCGCCATCAGGGTGAGTGGACCCGTCGCCTCGTACTTCACGCCTCCACACATGCAGCTTCCCTCGATCATCGGAGCCTCCATTCGAATTGCGCGCATGTCATCGATCGGCCGAGTCGGGTTGCGCCGCCGGGTCCTGCCGATAGAACGCGCTCAGCACCTCGTACAGGTCCGGCTCCGCGCTGCGTAACTCGCGCGGCTTTTCGAAGAAGTGCTCGGTCGCGACGGCGAAGAATTCGGCTTCGTTGACGGCACCGTATTCGTCGATGAACGTCGACTCGCCGCGCTCGGCGCGAGCGCGCAGGTCGAGGAACACACGTTCGCAGACGTCGTGCCAGCGCTGCCGCTGCGCTCGTGTGGCGAGTGGCGGCGTGCCGTCGGCGTGGCCGTCGAGCATGTCCAGCTGGTGCGCGAACTCGTGATAAACCAGGTTGTGCCCGTCGCGCGGGCGCTTGCCGTCGTAAAGCACTCGATCCCAGGCGAGCACGACCGGTCCGTGGCTGTGTGCTTCGCCGAGCAGAGCGATCGGTCCGCTCGCGACCAGCGCACCCGAGCGTACGAACACGCCGGGCCGCGGCTCGGGACGCAGCACAGTGCTCGGATACACGAGAATCGACTCGACGTTTTCGTACAAACGGTGTGGCAGCTCGAGCACGAGCAGACAGGCTTGTGCGGCGATGGTAACGCGCATCTCGTCGTCGAGCACGAGCCCGCCGCAGCCTTCCCAGCGCTTCTCCGCGATGAACACTTGCACGAGGTCCCGCAAGCGCTTCTGTGCGGCGGTGTCGAGCCGTGCGTACTGCCGCACGTTGCGCTCGAGCACCGCAACGTGCCCCGCGGGAAACGGTTGCTCGAGGAGCTTTCGGCGCCGGTGCTGAGTCCACCATTCAAACATCGCGGCGTCGAATTCGATCGTAACAGGAAATCGGAGCAGAAGGTCGAGACTCACTGCCAGCCGAGCTACCCGCGAGCCGGTGTCAGTACCCGTCGACCCAGCCCCGAGCTACCGCCGCGAGAACTGGGCTGCCGCCATGCGGCGCGGTCGCGCAACCTGCCCGGCCCTCACTCCGCGCGGGTCTCGAGCGCGAGCGCGTGCACGGGGCCGGCCATCAGCTCGCCGAGCGCGGCGTACACGAGCTGGTGTTGCTGCACGCGCGACTTGCCCGCGAACTCTTTGGCCACGATCACGGCTTTGAAGTGATCCTTGGTCCCGGTCAGATCTTCGATCTCGAGCCGCGTCGCGGCTGGAAACGCCGCACGCAATCGCTGCTCGAGCACATTCAGCTCCACCATGGTCGTCCTTCACCAGTCACTTCGAAAGGTCCGCAACCGTGTAGCCTTTGCGCGCGAGATACAAGTCGACGCGGGCCAGGCCCTTGTCGTCGGGCGCACCCTGAGGCTCGACGCCAACCTCGCCACCGAGCTGTTTGTGCGCGGCCTCGTAGAAGCTGACGTACGCGGCGGCGCGGTCTGCCGTCCAGCGCAGCTCGACCTTGCACACCGCATTGCGGCACGCTGCGCTCTGCAAAAGCTCCGCGGGCACGTCGCCGCCGACGAGCGTCTTGAGCTTGTGCTCGCTGTCGGCGGCCCACAGCGGGTCGCGCGGCTCGGTCTCGAACGCGTGCTTGAGCACCGCGGCCGGGCCGGCAGCGGTTGGCGGTGGCGGCGGTTCCTCGGCCGCCTTGTCGTCGGCCTGTGCCTCGTCGGACGGCTCGCCGGCAGCGGGCGACGGCGTGGGCTCTTCGCTCGGTTGCTGGCCGCCCTTTTGTGCCTCTGGCTCTGGCACCGGAGCCGCGGCCATGGGCTTGGGCTCCTCAGGCTTGGGCTCGGCCGAGGGCTCGTCCGCTTCGGCCGGTTTGGGCGCGTCGGCGGGCTCGGCGCTCGAATCCTCGCTCGGCAGTGCGCGGCCCTTCTTGGCCACTGGGGCGCTGGTCAGCTCGGCATAGAGAAACGGCAGCCATGCGATGAGCATCAGCCCGCCGCCGATCTTGAGCCATTTCTTCATCGCCCCAATTGGTACCGCGACGCACCCATGCTTTGGAAGCAGGTTCAGAAGCCGGAAAGTTGACCCAAAAAGCCCCGGCCGTTACCTCCGGAACATGCTCAAGACCTCGCTCCGCGTCGCGCTCGCGTTGACCGCGCTGCTCGCGGCGGCCGTGATGACGAAGGAGCTGCGCGTGCGCGAGGACGCCCGACGCTTGGTTGCCGAAGCGGAGCAGGTCCTGCGCCCGCCCCTGACGCGAGCGCCGGAGCTGTCGCGCATCGACGCGACGCGCGCCTGCTCGCTGCTCGATCAGGCCGAGCGCATGCACCCGGATGCGCATACCGCGGCGATGTTGTCGTTCGCGAAGGCCCTCGAGGAGCACCAAAAGGGTCGGCCGGATCAAGCTCGCGCCGCGCTCGCCCGTGCGCGCCGCGGCCTACCTGCGAGCGCCGACCTCGACGTGCTCGAGGCCGCAATCGCGCTGCAGTCCGGCCGGCAAGCGGACGCCTCCGCCAGCGCAGCCCGAGCGCTCGCGCGCGAGCCGCGACACCTGCGCGCGCGCGCGTTGATCGCGGACATCACCGCCGACGCCGGCGACCCGCAGCGCGCGCTCTCCTTGCTGAAAAGCTTGATCGCCGAGGCGCCCGGCATTGGCACGTTGCACAATCGCCGCGGGCTCGCGTACGAGGCGCTCGGTGATCGAAGCGCGGCGGCAGCGGACTTCGAGCGCGCGGCGGAGCTCGATCCCAGCTTGCCCCAACCGCACATCAACCTCGGCCGGCTGCTGCGCGATCAGGGACGACTGCGCGAGGCCGAGCAGGAGTTCGGGCTCGCGATCACCCGCGGTCCGTCAGAGGCACAGGCCTGGCTCGGTCGCGGGCTGTCGCGCATCGGCCGCGGGGACGTCGAGGGCGGCAGCATCGACATCGAGCAAGCGCGCGCGCTTGCGCCGGCCGAGCCCGGGCCGCTGCTGGCGCTCGCCGATCTCGACGTGTGGCACGGCCGGCTCGAGCAAGCGGTGGAGCGCTACCGCGCCGCGGTCGTGCTTGCCGGCTCGGATGCCGTGGCGTGGCTCAAGCTCGGCAACGCGCTCGCACGCACGCGTGCCTACGAAGCGGCGCGCTCCGCATTCGAGCACGCCCTCGAGCTGCAACCAGCGCTCGCCGCCGCGCACAACGGGCTCGGCGCGGCCTTGATGGGCATGGGTGACCAAGCTGGCGCAGAAAAAGCCTTTGGCACGGCGGTGGCGCTCGACCGGAGCGATCCAAACCCCGCGCGCAACCTGGCGCTGCTGCGCGAGCGAGCCGGGCACGGCAACGGTCGCCGTCCACGGCGCGCGCGCAGCGCCCAACCGCGCGCATCGCTCGACTGATCCGCCCTTTGGGAATTGCCCCTACTGCGCGGGGCGGCGCGGAATTCCCCAATCTTCTCGCGGGCCGGGCGCGCGAGGCCAGGGAACCATCGCGCGGAATTTGGCGCCCGGGACGAGCCCGATTCTACGCTCCCAGTGTGTTGCCAGCGATCCTCCTTCTGGCTCTCCTCGTGCCCGCATCCGCGCTCGCGGATGCGGGCGAGGGGATGCCGGAGTGCGACGAGGACATCCCGCTCTCGCGCGCCGCAGCCGAGCTGCTCTTGCAGGCTCGTGCGCCGAGCCCCGAAGCGCTAACGGCCGCGGTGCGCGAGGCCGGCTCGGACCTCGTGGGCGTGCGAGCCTATCTCTGGCACGAAGGTGAGCGCGGTGCTCGAGACTGGCTCGCCAAGCTCGCGCAGGGCGCAGACGCGATGCTGGTCTGTGGCAACGCGCAGAACGAGCGCACGCGCATCGTGCTGGCCGCGTTGCGCGGCGGCACGCTCGCACCGCTCACGCGCACGAGCACGCTGGTGCGCGGTAGCCTGTCGCCGGGGTTTCGCGATCCCGAGCTGGTGATCGCCGACGCGAGCGGCGAGCTGCAACGCGTGCGTTTGGACGCAGCGCGGCTGAGCAAAGGCGTCACGCTCGCCGATGAGCTGCCTCGGCCGGCCAAGGTGCAGTTGCTCGCCCGTGGGCCTTCGGGCCCGAGACCGCTGGCGGAGCGCATCCTGCCCGCCGCCGACCCGAACGCCAAGCCGCTCGCGAGCCCCCGCGCCGCGCCCGAGCTCGCGCAGCAAGGTGACGCCAACGCCGCGGCGCTGCTCTCCGCGTTGCGCAGAGATCACGGCCGGCCCGCGCTGCGCGAGAACGCACTGCTCGGCAAAGTTGCGAGCGCGCACGCGCAGCGGGTGTGCGGCGAGGGTCGCGTGGCTCACGAGCTCGAGCCGGGTGAAGACCCCGAACGGCGCCTGCGCGAGGCCGGCGTGCAGGCCCATCGCGTCGGTGAGACTGTCTCGCGCGCGCCGACTGCGAGCGCCGCGTTCAGCGCGTTCGAGCGCAGCCCCTCACACTTGCTCACGCTGCTCGAGCCGAGCTTCACCGACGCCGGCACCGGCGTAGCGAGCGACACCCAGGGCCGAAACTGCGTGGTCGTCCTGCTAGCAGCCTGGCCCCGCTTCGTGGGCAAGTAAGTACGTTTGCGTTGACCGGTCCGCGGGCGCGGGGCAAGACTGAGCGCCCCAGCCGAACAAGCAGCCGCTTCCTCTCGATGACGCCCACCACAGAGCTCGAACCGATCGCAGCGTTGCTGGTGGCTCGCCATGGCGAGCTCGGTCGCGTCACGGCAGGACATTTGCGCGCGTGGCTTTCGGGCAGCGTGCCGATGGCGCACTCGGAATGGATCGCAAGACAGCTCTCGCCTCAGCACCTCGACCTCTTGCTCGATGCCTTCTGGCAGGTTCTGCCGTTCGGCACCGGGGGGCGCCGGGGCCGCGTGGGCTACGGGCCCAATCGCATCAATCCGGCGACGATCGCGATGACGGTGCAAGGCCACTGCGACTACTTGCGCGCCGCGTTCGGAGCGCGTGCCGAGCTGCAGGTCGTGGTGGCCAACGACGTGCGCACGTTCCTCGACCTCGGCGGCGCATACCGGTTTCTGGGCGACGACCATCCGCTGCTGCGGCTCTCGTCGCGCGGGCTCGCCAAGCTCGCCTGCGAGGTGTACGCGGGCAACGGGATCACGGCGCTGATCTCGGATCCGACCTCCGACCGTGCGGTGCTGGCCACGCCCGAGCTGTCTTTCGTGATCGCGGAGCTCAACGCTGCAGGCGGCGTGAACCTGTCCGCGTCGCACAATCCACCCGACGACAACGGCATCAAGCTCTACGACCACTTCGGCAGCCAGCCAGTGCCGCCGGCCGATCAGCAGCTGCTCGACGGTATGAGCAGCATCGCGCAAATCCGCAGGTTGCCGTTCGACGAAGCGCTCGCGAAGGGACTGGTCCGCGAGATCCCTCGCGCGCTGCACGGCCGCTACCTCGCAGGTTACGTGGCGCTCTACGCCAAGGACGGATTCCAGAAGCCGCGCCCCGAGCCCAAGATCGTGTTCACGCCGCTGTGTGGATGCGGCCTCGACACGGTCGGTGCGTTGCTGCGCGAGCTCGGCTTTCCGGTGCTGGTCCCTCCCGACGAAGGCGCAGACGGATCTTTTGCCGTGATCCCGTTTCGCGCGCCCAACCCGGAGATCCCACAGTCGACGGGTCCGGCGCGGCGCTTCGCCGAAGAGCACGGCAGCAGCATCGTGCTCTCGAGCGACCCGGACGCCGATCGCGTGGGGCTCGAGGTGCGCTTGCCCGACGGAGGCTGGGAGCACCTCGACGGCAATCAAATCGCCGCGATCCTGGCTTACGCGCTGATGCTCGACCCGCAGGGCCCGCGCCGTGCGGGGCTCGTGATCGAGACCTTGGTCACGACCAAGCTCCTCGGAGGCATCGCCCGCTTGCGAGGCAGCTCGGACGTGATCGACGACCTGCTCGTCGGCTTCAAGTACGTGGCCGACGTGCTCAAGGAGCTGCAGGCGTCGGGCCGCTACGCACACGTCGCGAGGCGCCCGGACGAGCTGGTGCTCGCGGCCGAGGAAAGCCACGGTGTGATCCTCTTGCCAGGCATCCGCGACAAGGACGCGGCCGGTGCGTGCATGATCCTGGCGGCGCTTCACCAACGGCTCGCCGCGCAGGACGAGAACCTGCTCGATTACTACGCCGAGATCATCGAGCGCGTCGGCGCCTACGACAACGTCAACCGCTCGATCATGATGGCCGGCGCGGAAGGCGTGCGTCGCAAAGATCTGATCATGGCGGCGCTGCGCGAAGGCAGGATGACCAAGCTCGCCGACCAGCCGATCCGCAAGATCGCGGACTACTGGGACGAAAGCGCGTTCGGACCGTTCAAGAGCGAGACCGATCGCTCCGCGCGCAACATCGTTCAGATCTTCACCGACTCGTTCATCGTGACCGTCAGGCCCTCGGGCACCGAGCCCAAGCTGAAGTTCTACGTGGAGCTGCTGCCGAGCGCCGAGCCTTTGCGCGCGCGAGGCCGCGCGTTGCTCACCGAGCTGCGCGAGCGCAGCAATGCGGTCGCGCGCAGCGTGTACAACGCGCTGCTCGCACCGCTTTCCTGCTCGCTCGGAGACGAAGCCTTGTTCCTGCCGGACGTGATCGACCTCGACCGCAAGCTCGCCTTCGACCGGGAGGTCGTGCCGGAGCTCGAGCGCCGCCTGACCGCGAGCGCATTCGGCACCCTCGATGAAGCGCTCGGCTGGCTGCGCGAGCGCACTTCCGCGATCGTTCCCGGGGCCGACCCGCTGCCCGCGCTCAAAGCACCGCTCGGCCACCTGTGCCGCCGCATCGCGGTTGCAGGCCACGCCGGCGTGACGAGCGCGCTGCTGCGCTGGAGCACGGAGAACGCCTGAGGTCTGCCTGCCCGCTCAGTCCGGATCGGCCGTGGCTACGGCCAGGAGCTGAGCCAGACCGAGCGACAGCGCGACCACGAACAGCGGCGCACTGATCGAGACCAAGGCGGTGGCCCGCGACACCCGCGTGAGATCCAGCGCTGCGTGAGGCGGCCAGCACGCGATCAGCAGCGAAGCCCACCCGTACACCAGATGCCAGCCGAGCAAGCTCCCCGCCCAAGCCACGCACGCCCCGGTCGAGCGCGAGTCCATGAACGCGAGCAACGACAGCAAGAGCACGATCGTGAACGGAATGGCGAGCACAGGCTGCAGGAAACGCTGCCACTCGCCCTCCAGAATCAACAGCCGCGGCAGCGAGCCGCTCAGCCACAACCACCCGCCGCAGACGACAAGCCCCAGCGCGACGAGGCCGCGCGCGAGCACGGAGGCGCGGTGCCAGCTCCGAAACAGCAGCGCCGTGGCCAGCACGGTGACGCCGATCATCAACGCGAGCGGCTGGAGCGAGACGGCGCCATCGAGCATTGCGAGCGCCGCTAGCGCGAGCGCAGCGCCGGACACGACGGCGACCAGCGCCGCGCGGGCTGCGTAATCGATCGGCAAGAGCGCCAGCACGCACAACGCGACGAACGCAGCGCCCACGGGCGTCGCCAAGCCGTGGGGCCCGCGGACGATCAGGGCGGCGGCCACGCCCACCAGCCCGACGCTCGCGATCCAGGCGCGGGCCTCACGGCTCGCGGGAGCCGCCGGCGCGAGCTCGTGGCGCAACGCTTCCGATGCCAGCACGGGCGGTCGCGCCGCGGACTGAGCGGATGGGGTCAAGCGCCCGCTGATGTCGGCACGCGGTCTGTGCGCGCCGCTCGATTGCGTTGCGTCGCCGCGCGCGTCACCGACGGCGCGGGCATGCGCGGGCGCGCGAGGGGCTGAGGTCGCCTCGTCGGGCGGCGAGACCGCAGTCGACGGAGCGGCTTCTTCCTTCGGCTGCCTGCGCAGGGGCACCACCTCTGCACCTGGCAGGGGCTCGCCGTGGGCGACACGCGGACCCGTTTCACTCGGGCTCGCAAGCGGCGGCGCGCTCTGAACGGCCAGGGCCGCGCCATGCCGCATCGGAGCCGACGGGGCAGCGACGGGTGCCCGTGGCAACGCTGCGACCTGCGGCCGTCGAGCGGACGTGCCGACCTCGACGACCTTCTGCGCGGCAGGGGCGCCGAAGCGCGCGGGTGACTCGAAATCGTTCGAGGCGCGTTGCGCCGCCGACACTTCGGCCCCGCAACGAGCGCAGCTCGCTGCTGCGGCCTCGAGCACGCTTCCACAATGTCGGCACTGACCCATGCGCAATGCCCTGGCCGGCAGGGGCAGCCGAAGCCAGGGCATCCTGATGATAACGCACACGTAACGCCGGGGCGCTAGGAGCGACGAGCCAAGCCCGCGATCATTCGGGGGGCGCGCACGACTGTGCAAAAATCAAACTGTGCAGCGCGGGAACGCGGCTCCTCGGCGCTCTGACAGAGATGTCATGTGGGGCATCACGCTCCGGCGGTCGAGCGCGTCCGAACAGTGCCGACGGACGCGAAAAACAGGCATCAATTCGAGAGGTAGCCGAAGCACGCGTCCACTGGCACCCGCTTTGCATGGTGCGCGGTGTCTCCGACTTGAGCTTGGGTTGAGCTTCTCACTTCTGCTTTGCTTCGTTGCTTGACTTGGCGCCCTTTCTTAACCTCGTGAGCCACTCCTAGCGTCTTCCTTAGTTTGCGCCTCCGACTACCCTAAAGTTTACGGGGCCAAGAGTGGCGGCCCGCGGAACGAAGCCCAAACAGCGTGTGCCTGTTTGGGCTTTTCTCTTTCTGAGCTGCGCTATCGTGCTGCCGTGACGGCGCGGCTGGCTCGCTGCTTGGTCCTGATCCTGGCCGCCGGCTGTGCGGCGAGCGGATGCACGTCGGTGGCTGGTGATTTGCGAACCGCGCAGGGGCTCTACAAAGACGCACGCTACGAGGACGCGCAGCACTGGCTGAGCGAGCTCGACGGCGAAACGGCGGCGATGCTCAAGCCGGATCTGACCCGCTTCTACTACCTGCGAGGCATGACTGCGTTTCGGCTCGGCCAGCGCGAAGACGCACTGCACTTCCTGGCGCTGGCCGACGCGCTCTGCGCCGAGGATGGGACGCGCTTGCCCCCGGCATGGCAGTCGGTGATGGAGCGCACGCTGCAGGAGGTCATGCCTGCAGGCGCATCCTCACACGCCCGCAACCCGCTGCGTCCCGATACTGGTTGACCGGGAAGGGCACGCGCCCTTCCCGCCCGCCGAGCAAAGCTCGTCGGAACCCACCCATCCGCGGGGTTCGCTTCGCTCACTCCTAAGCGTGCGGCTCAGACGCGCGGGCGGCGTAGGCCGACGAGCGCGTCTTTGGCGGCGAGCTTTTCCTTCTTCAGCTCGTTCAGGTGCTGCTGTTCCTGGGCGCTCAAGAACACATGTCGATCGAGGTCCGCGATGCGAGCCTTGAGCTCGACGTGCTTGCGCTCGAGGCGCTCGACTTGAAAGTGCGTGTCCAGCTTACGATGCCTCGACATGGGTGCTCCTTCCAGATTGGGCCGATCAGGCTCGATGAAGCGTCCGCAAGCAAAGCCAGGGCTCTTCCGAGCATGGCAAAGCACCTTGCTGATCGCAACGGCGTGCGCGCGTTTGCCAGTTGACCGCGAGCTGCGGACAGGCCAATAACGCTCGCTGAATGGCCGTCCCGCCCAACGCGTCGAGATCACACGGACAAATCGTGGAGAGCAAAGTGGCATCTGATTTGCACTGCAGCAGGCGACGGGGTGCGCGGGCCCTTTTTTGCGCGTTGGTCGTGGCCGCGACCGGCTCGGGCGAGGCGCGCGCGCAAGCAGGCGCGAGCCCAGACGACGAGGCGCGCTCGGTCGCGACCGCGGTGCAGGCGTTCTACGACCAGACCAAAGATCTCACCGCGACCTTCTTCCAGACCTACGTGAACAAGCTCTACAAACGCGTCGATCGCTCCAAGGGCCGCGTGTCGTTCAAGAAGCCCGGCATGATGCGCTGGGACTACGACCAACCGAACGGCAAGATCGTGGTGAGCAACGGCAAGAAGCTGCTCGTGTACGAGCCCGGCGACGACGGCGAGAGCGGCCAAGTCGTGGAGCAGCAGATCGGTCGAGCCCAGTTGCCGCAAGCGCTCGCGTTTCTGATGGGCACGGGCAAGCTGACCGACGGTTTCACGTTTCGATTGCTCGACGGCAAGAGCGAGGGCTACGAGGCCGGTGACGTGCTCGAGCTGCGGCCGACGCAACCGTCACCCCAATACGAGCGCATCCTGCTCTACGTCGAGCGGGCTCGTGCGCTGCGGGGGCTCGTGCGTCGCGTGCTGATCATCGACCCCTCGGGAAATCGCAACCGCTTCGATTTCAGCCAACTGAAGTTCAACACGCAGGTCGCGGCCAAGGTCTACGAATGGCAAGCGCCCAAGGGCAGCCACCAAGTCAAGATGTGACCGGCGCGCTCGTGCGAGCGCCGGCAAGCAAGCTCTCGAAGCGCGGCGCGAGCGCGCACCACAGGTGGCGCGAAGCCTCGTCTTGCGCGCGCGCGGCGAGCTCGGCTCCGAGCCGAGGCTTTGCGATCAAGCGGTCGATGCCGTGACCGAGCGCGCGCGCGTCGTGTGGTGGCAACAAGAGCCCGGTGTCGAGGTCGCGTACCACGTCGCGAACCCCGCCGACGTCGGTGGCCAGCACGGGCAAGCCCGCGGCCATGGCTTCGAGCAGCGCGGTGGGCACGCCCTCGGTCCGTCCCGACGGCAGCACGCGAGAAGGCAACGCGAACGCGTCGGCCGCATGCAACAGTGCTCGTTTCTCGGTGGCGCCGACGTGCCCGAGCAGGCGCACTCGCAGGCGTGCGTTGCGGGCGAGCGCCTCGAGCCGGCCCCGCTCCGGGCCTTCGCCGGCGATCACCCACTCGAGATCTCCGCGGCCGCGGAGCGCGCTCACGGCCTCGTACAGACCTTTCACGGGTACGAGTCGCGACAAGCTGAGCAGCGTGAAGCGATCGAGACCGAGCCGCCGCCTCGATGCCGCCCGTTCTTCACCCGGGGGCGACCAAGGATCGATGCCCATGGGCTCGACCGAGCTGCGCCGCGCCGCTCGGTCCGCAACGGGCTTGGGCAGATCAGCGAGAAAGCTCGTGCGCTGCCGCTGCGACACGAACACGAGATCGCTCGCGGCGTTCGCGATCGCGCGCGAGAAGCGACCGCGCTGCGGCAAGCGCGAGAGCAAGTGCAGGTCCGCCGAATGCAGCACCGCGAGGTGCGGGCGGTCTGCGCGCACCGCGCCCGCGACCAGCGCGCAGGGCAGCGCCCAATGGCTGACCAGCGCATCCCACCGCTTGCCGTGGCGAGCCGCCGCTTGCGCCAAGCTCACGCAAAACGGTGCGAGCCCGAGCCAGGCCAGCGGATCGCGGCGCAGGTTGTCGGGCACGCCGTCACCGTAGAAGGTGCGGGCCGCGCGTCGCGGCCTCATGTACGGAACGAAGCGCACGCTCACACCGGTCCAGCTCGGCGCGATCATGGGTTGTGAAGGCTCGGGTGCGAGCACCTCGATCGCGTGTCCTCGCGCCACGAGTGCACGCGCGAACCCGAGCACGAACTGCCCGGCCACGTCGCCGTCGCGACGCGGGAAGCTGGTCGTGAGCAGCCCGATCCGCATGCCGCCCGGCGTCAGTCGGCAGCGCGCAGCGGCGCGAAGTCGGCCACGCGCGGCAAGCGGCGTCGCACGCGCCGCAGCCAAGCGCGTGCGAGCAAGAACGGAATCACCAGCAACGCGTGCCGGAGCCCGATGCCGCTCCGCTCGCTGCCGTAGACGGGCCGCACCACGATGTCGCGCACCGGCGCGCCACCCGCACAGAGCAAGCCGAGCAGGTCGTTCGGATAGCCGTAGCCGTTCCACAGCTCGTGCATCTGCACGCGGCCGAGCGCGCGGCGGCCGAGCGCCGTGTAGCCGCACTGCGAATCTCTCACGCGCGCGCCGGTACAAGCGCGAGTCAGCGCGCTCAGCACGTGATTGCCCACGAAGCGCAGCAGAGGCATGCGCGCGCGGACGTCGGGGTGCGAGAGCCGGTCGCCTTTGGCGTAGTCTGCAGCGCCCGAGAGCACGGGCGAGAGCAGCGCCGGCAAGTCGTCGGGGTGCATCTGACCGTCGCCGGCCATCACCACCACCACCTCGGCGCCGGCCTCGAACGCGTGCGCGTATCCGGTCTTGAGCGCCGCGCCCACGCCACGGTTGGTCGCATGTCGCAACACCTGCACGCGCGCGTCGGCCACGCCTGTCGCGAGCGCGGCCGTCGCGTCAGTGCTACCGTCGTCCACCACGACGATGCGGTCCACGAAGGCCGGTACCGAGCGCAGCGTGCCCGCGATGTGCCGCGCCTCGTTGTACGCGGGCACGATCACGGCGATTTGAGCCTGACCGAGCAGAACCCACCTCACTCCACGGTCACGGTCTTGGCCAAATTGCGCGGCTGATCCACGTCCGTGCCCTTGAGGTCCGCGACGTAGTACGCGTAGAGCTGCAAGGGCAGCACGGTCAGCATGGGCACGAGCTCGCTCTCGGTCGCCGGCACCTCGACCATCTCGTCGCTGAGGTTCCGCGCTTCCTCGTCGCCTTCGGTCGCGATCGCGAGGATGCGTCCGCCGCGCGCCTTGGCCTCTTGCAGGTTGCTCATGCTCTTGTCGCGGAACTCGTCGCGGGGCACGAGCACCACCACCGGCACGTTGCTGTCGATCAGCGCGATCGGTCCGTGTTTCATCTCCCCGGCGGCATAGCCCTCGGCATGCACGTACGAGATCTCCTTGAGCTTCAGTGCGCCCTCGAGCGCGATCGGGAAGTTCAGCCCGCGCCCGAGGAACAGCACGTCGCGCGCATCGAGATACCGTCGCGCAAGGCTCGCCACGAGCTGCCGCGTGCCCTGCAGCACGTCGCGCATCAAGTGCGGCAGCCGCGCCAAGCCTTCGACGAGCTGGCGCGCGCGATCCTCCGACAGCGCATCGCGCCTGCGCCCGACGTAGATCGCGAGCAGGAGCAGCGCGCAGAGCTGGGTGGTGAAGCACTTGGTCGAGGCCACGCCGATCTCGGGCCCGGCTCGCGTGTACAGCTCACCGTCGGCCATGCGCGGGATCGCGCTGCCCATCACGTTCGCGATGGCCAGCACCTTGGCGCCCTTTTCCTTGGCGAGCTTGGCCGCCATCAGCGTGTCGAGCGTCTCGCCCGATTGGCTGATCGCGATCACGAGGTCCTTGGCCGAGACCACCGGGTCGCGCGCACGGAACTCGCTCGCGAGCTCGACCGTGGTCGGGATCCGCGCCAGACGCTCGAAGTAGTAGCGGCCGGTCATCGCCGCGTGGTGGCTGGTTCCGCACGCGACGATGCAGATGCGCTCGATCGAACGCGCGAGCTCTGGCTTCAGGCCGATCTCGTCGGCGATCACGTCGCCGCGCTCGCGATCGAGCCGCCCGCGAAGCGTGTCTTCGATCGCGCGCGGCTGCTCGAAGATCTCCTTCAGCATGAAGTGCTTGTAACCAGACTTCTCCGCCATCACCGGGGACCAGTCGATGGTGCGCACTTGCGCGTCGACCGGTTTTCCGTCGAGCGTCGTGATCGCCACGCCGTCGCGGCTGAGCACCGCCATCTGGCCGTCCTCGAGAATGATCATGCGACGCGTGTAGGGCAGCAGCGCCGGGATGTCGCTGCCGCAGAAGCTCTCGCCCTCGCCTAGCCCGATCACGAGCGGCGACGCATTCTTTGCGACCACCAGCCGCTCGGGCTCGGCCTCGGACGTGACCGCGATGGCGTAGGCGCCCTCGACCTGCGGCAGCGAGGCGCGCACCGCCGCGACCAGGTCCTTGCCGCCCTTGATCTGCTCGTCGATCAGGTGCGCGATGATCTCCGTGTCGGTGTCGCTCACGACGCGCGCGCCTGCCTTCTCGAGGCGCGCGCGCAGCGCGAGGTGGTTCTCGATGATGCCGTTGTGGATGACCGCGACCTGACCCGCGACGTGCGGGTGCGCGTTGGTCTCGGACACGCGCCCGTGCGTGGCCCAACGCGTGTGGCCGATGCCGGTCGTGCCCGTGAGCGGCGTCGCGACCAGTGCCTTCTCCAGCTCGCGCAGCTTACCGACCGCGCGCACCACGCGGATCTTCTTGCCGTCGTGCACGGCCAGACCCGCTGAGTCGTAGCCGCGGTACTCCAGGCGCCTGAGCCCATCCACGAGGATCGGCGCGCACTGTTGCTTACCGACGTAACCAACGATTCCGCACACGCTTCGCTCCTTAGTGTAACCGGGAAGGGCACGCGCCCTTCCCGCCCGTCGGGCAAAGCCCGCCGGGGCCCACCCATCCGCGGGGTTCGCTGCGCTCACTCATGACTGCTCGCTCATACTACTTCTTCGCGCCCGCGGGCGCAGCAGGTTTGGAGTCCGCCTTGGGCTTCGTCTGGACGGATCCGGGCGCAGGCGCGGCCGCCCCGGCTTCGGGCTTGAGAACCAACTTGCCCTCAGTGTCGACCACCGTGACCGGCCCATACGGATCGAGCGCGCTCTTCACCGCCGCGGCTTCACCGACGACCACGATCACGCCCTGATCGGGCTTGATGTACTTCTGCGCGGCGGCGAGCGCTTGCGCAGGCGACACCTGCTCGATCTCGTCGTTGAAGCGCGCCCAATAGTCGTCGGGCAAGCCGTAGTTGCGCAGGTCGGCGACCATCTCCGCGATCTTGTCCGGGCTCTCGATCCGCAGCGGAAAGCGATCGACCAGATAGTGCTTGGCGTTGACCAGCTCGTCCTGGGCCGGCGCCTCACGCACGATGCGGTGCAAGTGCTCGTCGAACGCCGACAGCGCGTCCTTGGTGACCTCGTTGCGCACCGCCGCGAACGCCATGAACGGCGCGACCTGCACGCGCTCGTCCACGTCGCTGTACGCGCCGTAGGTGAGGCTGCGCTTCTCGCGCAGGTCCATGAACAAGCGCGACGCGGCCGACCCGCCGAGCACCTGATTGGCCACCATCAACGGCACGAACTCCGGATCGCGGCGCGCGAGCGCGAGGTTGCCGGCATAGATCAGCGACTGAACCGATTTCGGGCGATCGACGAGCACGACCTCGCGCTTGTCACGGCTGGGCAGCGTCGTGGTGGCAAGCGCAGGCACCTCGTGCTTCTTCCAGCTGCCGAACACGCGCGCAGCCTCGCGCTCGACCTGCGCGGCGTCGACGTCGCCGGCCACGACCAAGATCGCATTGTTGGGCGCGAAGTGCTGCCCGTGCCAGCGCGCGAGGTCGGCGCGCTGCACGCGCTCTACCACGGCCTTGGTGGTGTCCACGTGCCCATACGGGTGCGCACCATAGAGCGCCTTGTGCAGCTCGCGATTGGCCAGAAACCTCGGATTCTGCGACTGCAGCTCGAGCCGCGAGAGCTCGCGCTTCTTGAGCTTGTCGAGCTCGCCCTTGTCGAACGCTGGCTTCTGCGCGATCTCCGCGAGCAGCTCGAGCGCCTCCACGAAGTGGTCGCTCAGCGCCTTGACCTCGATGTAGACGCGATCGGTGTCGTTACCGATGTTCAGATGCGCACCGAGAAAATCGATCGCCTCGGCGAGCTTCTGGCTGTTGCGCTTCTGCGTACCCTCCTTGAGCATGGTCGCCGTCAGATGCGCGAGCCCTGGCATGTTCTCGGGGTCGGCCGCGCTGCCGCTGCGTATGACGAGCTTCAGATCGACGACCGGCAACTGCCGTAGCTCGACCGTGTCGAGCTCGAGCCCGTTCGGCGTCTGGCTGCGCGCGATCGCCGGAAACTTAACCTCACGACGCGCAGCAGGCGCGGGCGGCTGCTGTTTCGGCGCGGGAGCGGGCGCCGTGGACGCGGCGACGCTCGCAGGCGCAGTCGGCTTGGGCGGCTCGGGTGGGGGCGCGCCGGTGGTCGCGCAGGCGCCGAGCAAGAGCACGAAGGGGAACGTTCGCGTTGCGCGGCTCATGGCTTCTTGCTCCCTGCGCGAGGCGCCTTGGCCGCGGGCACTTTCGCCGCAGGCGCCTTGGCCTGAGGCGGCGCCGCGGGCTGCGCGGCTGCGCTCTTGGCCGGAATGACGTCGAGCACCGTTCGGTTGGTGGCTGCGAAGTATTGCTTCGCCACGCGCTGGACGTCCGCGAGGCTCACCGCGAGGTAACGCGCGGCCTCCTCGTTCAAGAGGTTTGCATCGCCGTCGTACATCTCGAACTCTGCGAGGTGCATCGCGCGTGGCAAGTTGGTCTCGAGCTCGAACACGAACATCGAGCGCACCCGGTTCTTCGCCTTCTGCAGCTCGCGCTCGGTGACGCCCTTGTCGGCGATGTCAGCGAGCTCCTTCCAAATCACCGCGCGCGCCTCTGGACCACCGTGCCCGCTGGCGCAGATGGCCCAGATGCTCATCAGGTCCGGCCCGCGGCGGGAGTCGGTGCTGACCTCGATCTCTTGCAGCAGCTCCTTGCCTTTGACCAGTTTCTGATAAAGGCGAGAGGACTCGCCGTCGCCGAGCACGATCGCGAGCAGCTCGAGCGGGTAATGGTCGGGATCGCGATCCTGCGGGATGTGGTACGCGACGTGAAACGCAGGCAGCTCGGCCAGCGGATCCACCATGCTCTCCACGCGCTCCGCCGTCTGCGGCTTGAGCGCCTCGGGCGCGTACGGCGGACGCTTGTGCGCCGGGATCTCGCCGAAATAGCGCTCCACCATGCGCAGCGCTTCATCCGGATCGAAATCACCCGACAAGCTGAGCACCGCGTTGTTGGGCGCGTAGTACTGATTGAAGAACTCTTGCACCGCGGAAAGCGGGACGTTGCGCAGATCCTGCATGTCGCCGATGGTGCTGTGCGCGTACGGAAAGTAGTCGCCGTAGGCGAGCTCGTTCAGGCGCAGCATCGAGGCCATGTAGGGCCGATTGTCCACGCTCTGCCGGCGCTCTTCCATCACGGTCTGGCGCTGGTTCTCGAAGTTCTGCTGCGTGATCGCGAGCGAGCGCATGCGGTCGGCTTCGAGAAACAGCCCGAGCGCGAGATCGTTGCTCGGCAGCGTCTGAAAGTAGTTGGTGCGGTCCTCGCTGGTGGTGCCATTGGGCGATCCACCGCGGTTCATGATCAGCTCGAAGTGCTGGCCCTTGCCGACGTTGGCCGAGCCCTGAAACATCATGTGCTCGAACAAGTGTGCGAAGCCGGAGTGGCCGCGCTGCTCGTTGCGCGAGCCCACGTCGTAGTAGACGGCCACCGCCACGGTGGGCACCGAACGATCGGAGCTCAGCAAGACGCGCAGACCGTTCTTGAGCGTGTGCCTCACGACCGGCAGGTGCAGCGTGCTGCCTTGGGAAGCCGCGGCCGCGTGCCCGGAAGCGTTCGGGGCGGCCGCCCCCTGCGCAGGCGTGCTCGGCGCGGTCGGAGGTTGGCTCGGGGCGATGGCGGCCGAGGCTGTCTTGGCCGGAGCCGGCGGTTCGGCCAGGGCTGCGGCGGCGAGCACCCCACCCCCGCAGGCCACGGCAATCGAAAAAAGCGTTTTGTTCAGCATGGGTTTCATCCGTGGGCAGGGCCGCGGGCGAGCGGGCGCTGCGGGTTACGTACAGCAGCCTTGACGCGAGAGATACCTGCACATACGCTCAGGTTCCAATGACGGGTCCAATGAAGGCCGCACTCGTGTCCACCGGCACCGAGCTCACCCGGGGCGAGCTCGTCAACGGCAACGCGGCGTGGCTTTCGGAACGGCTCACGGCTCTCGGCCTCGAAGTGGTGGAACACGCGGTCCTGCCAGACGATTCTGCGCGAATCGGCGCCACCCTGGCCAGGTTTGGGCGCGAGGTCAAGCTCGTGGTGAGCACGGGCGGCCTCGGCCCGACCTCCGACGACGTCACGGCGCAGGCCGTGGCCGAGCTGCTCGGCGTCCCGCTCGAGCGCCACGCTCCCACGCTCGCGCGCATCGTCGCCCGCTACCAGAAGCTCGGCCGGCCGATGCCGAAGCCCAACGAAAAGCAAGCCGACCTGCCGCGCGGCGCACGCGTGCTCGACAACGACGAGGGCACCGCGCCCGGCTTCGCGATCGAGGTAGGCGGCGCGCTCTGCTACTTCTTCCCCGGCGTGCCGCGCGAGATGCGGCACCTGTTCGAGCGCTACCTCACGCCCGAGCTCGCTGCGCGGGTGCAACGCACGAGCGTGCAGATCCACATTCGAACCTTCGGCTTGCGCGAATCCGAGGTGGCCGAGCGGCTCGCGGACATCGACGAGCGCGGCGCGCTTCACCGTCCAGGCGTGACCCTCGGTTACCGCGCGCACTTCCCAGAGATCGAAGTGAAAGTGCTCGCACGCTCGGACGACGAAACGCGCGCCGAAGCGCTGGCCACCGAGGTCGCAGCGGAGGTGCGCGAACGGCTCGGGACCTACGTATACGGCGGCCGCGACGACGTCTATCCGGCGTACGTGGGCGGCCTGTTGCGCGCGCGCAGCCTGCGGCTGGCGCTGGCCGAGTCGTGCACGGGGGGGCTGATCGGCAAGCTCCTCACAGACGTGCCAGGCAGCTCGGACTACGTGCTGCTCGACGCCGTGACCTACGCGAACAGCGCGAAGCGAGACGTGCTCGGGGTGGATGCGACGCTGCTCGAACGAGAGGGCGCTGTCAGCGCAGCCGTCGCGGCTGCGATGGCCGAAGGCGTGCTGCAGAAGGCCGGCGCAGATCTGGCCGTGGCCGTGACCGGGATCGCCGGGCCCGGCGGTGGCAGCCCAGACAAGCCTGTCGGCACGGTCTGGCTCGCGCTGGCACGCCGCGGCGAAAAAACACAAACGGAACGCATACAAGCGCCCGGCGATCGCGAGCGCGTGCGCACGCTCACGGCGTACGTGGCGCTGCGTTTGGTGGCCCAAGCCGCAGCAGCGTGGCCGAGCGCCCGCAGCACGAAGGACGGTTTGCCTTGACGCACTCAAGGCGGCTACCGGACAAGCACAACAGCAGGCTGAGTGAACAACTGGAAAAGGACTCGAGACATGGCAAGCGATGACAACCGTGGGAAGGCGCTGGAACTGGCCGTCGCCTCGATCGAGAAGCAGTACGGCAAGGGTGCGATCATGCGCCTGGGCGCGCAGGAAGCCGTCCCGGTCGAGGTCATCCCGAGCGGCTCGCTCTCGCTCGATCTGGCGCTCGGTGTGGGCGGCTATCCCAAGGGCCGCATCGTCGAGGTCTACGGCCCGGAGTCGAGCGGCAAGACCACGCTGGCGTTGCACGCCATCGCCGAATGCCAGCGCCAAGGCGGCGTGGCTGCGTTCATCGACGCCGAGCACGCGCTCGACGTCTCCTACGCCCGCAAGCTCGGCGTGAACACCGAGGAGCTGCTGGTCTCGCAGCCCGATTTCGGCGAGCAGGCGCTCGAGATTGCGGACACGCTCGTGCGCTCGGGCGCGGTCGACTTGATCGTGGTCGACTCGGTCGCTGCGCTCGTGCCCAAGGCCGAGATCGAAGGCGAGATGGGCGACAGCCACGTGGGCCTGCAAGCACGGCTGATGAGCCAGGCGCTGCGCAAGCTCACCGGCAGCGTGCACCGCTCCAACACCATCTTGTTCTTCATCAACCAGATCCGGATGAAGATCGGCGTGATGTTCGGCTCGCCCGAGACCACGACCGGCGGCAACGCGCTCAAGTTCTACGCGAGCATCCGCCTCGACGTGCGGCGGGTGGGCGCGATCAAGGTGGGCGAGCAAGCGATCGGCAACCGCACGCGGGTCAAGGTGGTCAAGAACAAGATCGCGCCGCCGTTCGCCGCGTGCGAGTTCGACATCCTGTTCGGCGAAGGCATCAGCAAGAGCGGCGACGCGCTCGACCTCGGGGTCGAGGCCAACGTCGTCGAGAAATCGGGCGCCTGGTACACCTACGCGGGCGAGCGCATCGGCCAGGGTCGCGAGACCGCGCGCCAGTTCCTGAAGGACCACCCGGAGGCGCTGGCCGAGGTCGAGCGCAAGGTGCTGGCAACCAAGGGCGTGAACCGGGATCAGCCGGCCCCCACGCAGGGCGCAGAGCCCGAGGCGGCCAAGACAGCCAAACCGGAGGCAGGGAGCCGACCCCGGCCTCGCGCGTAGTTAAAATCCTAAATTTGGGACGTAAAGGGGTTGGTTGCCGGTGTCCGCCCTGAGTGCTACCATACACCTCATACAGAAACCGCACCCGCGAGACTCCGGTGCGCATGACGCGGCATGAGGGGTCGCCAGCGTAGGGGCGCGGAATCACCTGAGCAAATCAGATGGTAGACATTCGCCAAATGAATCGGCAGTTCGAGGTGGGAGACAACGCCGTCTACCCGGCTCACGGTGTGGCGCAGATCACAGGCATCGAGAGCCGCGACATCGCCGGCCAAAAGAAGGAATTCTACATCCTCAAGATCCTCGAGACCGACATGAAGCTGATGATCCCGACCGATGGCGCGCATCGGGCGGGCCTGCGGGATGTGATCTCGCGCAAGGACGCCAAGAAGGTGCTCGAGATCCTCAAAGATCCCTCGGTCGCGGTCACGGTCCAGCCCTGGAACAAGCGCTACCGCGAGTACACCGAAATGCTCACGAGCGGCTCGGCCTTCGAGGTCGCAAAGGTTCTGCGCGACCTGTACCGCGTCAAAGAAGAGAAAGAGCTCTCGTTCAGCGAGCGCCGCCTGCTCGAGCAGGCACGGAACCTCGTGGTCACCGAGCTAGCGCTCGCCCGCAACGTCACGACCGCCAAAGTCGAAAAAGAGATCGAAGCCGCGCTAGGGGCCTAATCAAACCAGACCGAGGCCCGTGACCCGGCTGAACGAGCTCGCCGCAAACGCGGGAGCGAAGCGACCCTCGCGGGAGGGTGGGTCCCGGCGAGCTTTGCTCGACGGGCGGGAGGGTCGCGTGACCCTCCCGTCACTCTAAGAGCGGCCGGCTTTTTCGTCCAAGCCGGAGAGGCCGAAGCGGCGGGCGAGCTCGGCTTCGACGTCGCGCAGGCTGAGGCCGCGCAGCAATAGACCGACGAGCAAGTGATAGATCTCGTCGGCGGCCTCTGCCACGACGCGCTCATCGGATTCGCTTGCGATGGCGCGGGCGAGCTCGTCGGCCTCTTCGCGGATCTTGTCGCTGACCTTGGCTGTGCCCGCGTCGAGCAGGGCGCGGGTGTAGCTCTGCGCTGAGCCTGCGCGCTTGCGGTTCTCGAGCTCGGTCCACAACCGCGGCAAGAGCGCGGCGCCGTGAGCGTCTGAGCTCTCGACGATCGATCCGTCGCGCTCCACGCGGCGAAAGAAGCAGGTTGGGCGTCCGGTGTGGCAGCTCGGACCCTCGGGGTCGACGAGGTAGAGCAGCGCGTCCGAGTCGCAGTCGGCCCAGACCTCGACCACACGCAGCACGTGCCCGCTGCTCTCGCCCTTGCGCCACAAAGCCTTGCGCGAGCGACTGTAG
>JBIOJD010000017.1:0-21359 GCA_044450485.1 Polyangiales bacterium
GATTTGCAACCCGAACGTCCCGCCACCACTCTCGCCACCCCGCACCCGCGCTGAGGCCGTGCGCCGTGCAGATCTCGTGTGTAAGCCTCGTCGCATCCTTGTGGGTTGAGTCACCAGGTGAACGCACTCGTGCCTCCCTCGCGATCGATGGGTGCGCCGCCTACAATGGGATGACGTGGCTCAGCACGCGCCATCGGAACGCCGTCGAGACGTGTCGACGCGGGCGGCGACGAATCGCAGACGCTCGCGCTTCGCATGGAGCGTCGCGTGCGCGGCGCTGTTGGGTTGCAGCGCCTACGATCCACACCTGCTCTCCGAACGGGCAACTTTGCGTCGCAATGACGCGGGCGCTCATCCAGTCGACGCCGGCGGCGCGCTCGACGCCGGCGGGCACGCCGTGAGCTCGGTCGAGACGTGCACCGCCGACACCGAGCTCTCGCTCTGCGCGCGCGAGCACGCCGATGGCGTGTGCGTCGATGGCGCGTGCAAGATCGTGCGCTGCCGTGACGGCTTTCTCGATTGCGACCATGACCAACAGAACGGCTGCGAAGCGACGCTCGATACGCCCCAGAACTGCGGGGCCTGCGGTGCGAGCTGCGATCTCAGCCACGTGGTGCAAAGCGTTTGCACCCAGGCAGACGCGGGACAAGGAACGTGCGCGATCGATCACGCCTGTCCCTTGGACGCGGCCAGCGACTGCGTCGGCAACGCGGCGGAGAACGGGTGCGAGCTTGGGTTCGGCGACTGCGACGGGGTCGCTGCGAACGGCTGCGAGACCTCGCTCCGCACACTGAGCGACTGCGGTGCGTGCGGGGTCAGTTGCGGCCAGGCCGGTTCACAAGCGAGCTGCGAGGCTGGCAAGTGCACGTTCACAGGCTGCGCCGAGGGCTTCGCCGATTGTGGCAGCGGCTGCATCAGCCTCGCCGGCGATCCTGCACACTGCGGCGCGTGCGATAACGCCTGTCCGAGCTCGACGGCATCCAAATGTTCCGGCGGACGCTGCACCTCGGTCACCTGCACCGCGGGCCACGCCGACTGCAATGGCAAGGCCAGCGACGCGTGCGAGACGGATCTAGGCCTCGTCGGGAGCTGCGGGAGCTGCGACGTGCACTGCGGACCGTATGCGAACGGCACCGCAGGTTGCAGCGGTGAGCAGTGCACCTTGACGTGCTCTGACGGGTTTGCCGATTGCAACAAGAACCGCGATGACGGCTGTGAGGCCGACCTCGGGCAGGTCACGAGCTGCGGCGCCTGTGGCATGAGCTGTGCGTCGCTGCCGCACGTCGCTTCGGCGCAATGCGCGGCCGGCGCGTGCAGCCAGCTCGTGTGCGAGTCGGGTTTTGGCGACTGCGACGGAAACCCTGCGAACGGCTGCGAGCAAGCGCTCAACACGAACGACCACTGCGGCGCCTGCACGGAAACGTGTTCCCCGGCCAACGCCACGGGGAGCTGTCAGAGCGGCAGCTGCGCCATCAGCGCGTGCGCGGATCGGTACGACGACTGCGACGGGCAGGTCGGCAACGGCTGCGAGGCCTCACTCGATTCGAGCGCGACCTGCGGTGGCTGCAAGAACGCCTGCCAGGGTGGCACGGTTTGTCAGAACGGCGGCTGCACCTGCAGCGGAACGTCGTGTCCCTCTGGACAACAGTGCTGCGGTGGCGCGTGCATCGACACGAGCGGCAAGTGCTACCCGTGGCCCTGCATTCCCGGGACGTCCCGCGACAAGAACAACTGCGGCGGCTGCGGAACGCAGTGCGTCACGTGGTGCTGTGACTAGCGCTCGAGCGTGGGCTCTGACCTCACAGACGCCGCTCCATCAGCACCAGGTCGAGCCAGCGGCCGAACTTGAAGCCGACTTCGTGAAGATGCGCCGCGGTCGTGAAGCCGAGCTGTTCGTGCAGGCTGATGCTCGCCGTGTTTTGCGCTTCGATGCCGGCGACCATCGCGTGCAGGCCCTGTGCGCGCGCTCGGTCGATCAGCGCGACCATCAGCCGACGGGCGACCCCTTTGCGCCGGTGCTCGCTCGCGACGTACACGGAGCTCTCGACGGTGAAGCGGTAGCCGTACCGAGCGCGAAACGACCCGTAGCTGCAGAAGCCTGCGACCGCTTCGCCCGCGATCGCGACCAGCACGGGCAGCGATGCAGCGCGCCTGGCCTCGCACCACTCCCGCTGCTCGTCGATCGTTCGAGGCGTCTCCTCCCAAATCGCAGTCGTATCGAGCACCGCGTCGTTGTGGATGCGCAAGATGCCGGCCAGGTCGTCGTTCGTGGCCTCGCGAATCACGTTACAACCGGCTCTCCATCACCCGTATCGCGAGCCTCGCCAGCAGCTTTTCGTGGATTTGGCCGAAGGCGCCGTTCGACATCACGACGACCGTGTCGCCGGGCTCGGCGCGGGCGGCGATCTGCTCCACGATCGCGTCCACGCTGCCGGGTGTGTCGGCGTTCGCGCCGCGCTGGCGGAGCGCGATGGCGAGCGCGCGCACGTCGAGCTTTTCGGTCTCGGGGATCTCGGCGCGGCCCACTTCTGCGAGCAGCACCGCGTCCGCGGACGCGAAGGCTTCGGCGTATTGTGTTTGGTGCAGGTTGCGCGAGGCGGTCGCGCTGCGGGGCTCGAACACCGCAAACAGTGTGCCTGATGGATGACGCCCGCGTAGCGCGTCGAGCGTCTGTGCAACGGCGGTTGGGTGGTGCGCGAAGTCGTCGTAGATGCGCACGCCGCGGGCCACGCCGCGCAGCTCTTGGCGCCTGCGCACGCCCGAGAAGCGCGGCAACGCGCGGGTGAGGTCTTGCACGCTCACACTCGTGCCAGCGGCCGCCATGGCGATGGCCGCGAGCGCGTTCTTGACGTTGTGGCGGCCTGGCAAGGGCGACATGACCCGGCCGCAGCTGCTGCCGCCGAAGAACAAATCGAACGGTTGGAAGCTCGGTTCCGGCTTGCATGGCGCAGCGAGCCACTCGGGGGTGACGTCGCGGGTGTCCTCGCCCTCGAGCGCGAAGTGGCTGATGCGGCAGCGGGCGGCGGAGGCCACTGCTCGTGCCTCGGGGTCGGCCGCATTCACGACCAACAGGCCGTGCTCGGGTAGCAGCGCGACGAGCTGCTCGAATGCCCGGCGGTAGCTCTGCATGTCCGGGTAGATGTCGATGTGATCGTGCTCGATCGAGGCGATCAGCGCGATCTCCGGCGCGTACTGCAGAAACTTCGCGCTCTTCTCGAAGAATGCGCTGTCGTACTCGTCGCCCTCGATCACGAACGGTGCACCCTTGCCGCCCGCGCGAAAGCTCTCGGGGAAGTCCGCGGCGATTCCGCCGATTAGAAAACCGGGCGCTTGGCCGGTTGCGTCGAGTAGGAACGCGAGCAGCGCCGAGGTCGTGGTCTTGCCGTGGGTGCCTGCGACGACGAAGCTGCGGCGATCCTGCAGAAACATGGCGCGCAGCGCGGCTGGAAAAGACAGGTAGCGCAGGCCGGAATCGATGGCCGCGCGCGCTTCGGGGTTGCTCGGCCGGCACACGTTGCCGACCACCACCAAATCGGGCGCGGGCTGCAAGTGCGCTGGATCATAGCCCTGCAGCACCTCGATGCCCCAGCGCGCGAGCGCCTCCCCCATGGGCGGATAGAACGCGGTGTCGCTGCCGGTCACGCGGTGGCCGGCCTGCTTGAGCAAGCCGGCGAAAGAGCCCATGCCCGTCCCGCAGACGCCGATCAAATGAATGTGAATGTGCCGTCCTTCGTATGCGGCCGCGCCGCCGTCCGTGTAGGTCGAAGCATACCAGAGCGGCGAACCTCCGGTTGACACCCGTGGCGGCGTGCCCATACTGAAACTCAGGCGTTTAGATGACTGAGCAGCGCAGTAAGAAGCCGATCACCGAGCGCATCAAAGACAAGATCAGAGACCTGCTCGACGAGCTGGTCGAAGCGCTAGACGGCCTCCTGCAGCCCCAACCCGTGCCAGTTCCCGCCCGCGGCCGCAGACGCTAGCAGCGCGTGCGGCAAGATCTTCTGAGGGGTGAATGTCGGCTCCGCCGACAGAGGGGAGCGAAGCTCCCGCTCCGCGTGGGGTGGGTCCCGCGGAGCTTTGCTTCGCGGGCGGGGCGGCGCGTGCCGCCCCGATTAACCAGCCTTGCCGGTGAAGCGCAGGCGCAGGTCGAGCAGCACTTGGTGCAGGATTCGCTCTTCTTCGCCGGTGAGGTTGCCGCGCGTCTTTTCTTCGAGGATGCCGAGCATGTCGATGGTGTGCCGGGCCATCGGCAAATCGAGCCGGGATCGGCCGCTGGGATCGGCCTTTTCGCCGAGGTGCACCAGCGCCGAGGTGTTGAGCGACAACACCAAGATGGTGAAGTCGATCGGCGGTAGAGCGCTCGCGGCGGCTTCGTACGCCGCCTCGTCCGCGTCGTGCTCGGCCGGGCTGTCCTCGTCCTGGCTCAAGAGAGAGTCCGTGCTGGGCGCTACAGGTGCGGCGCCTTGGTGAGCTCGCTTGCTTCGGTGCGCGTTGCGCTCGAACGCGCCACTTCGCTCGCGGGCGTTTGGGGTGCGGGGTCCTCCGAGTGACGCACCACCGCGCCGCTCAGATCGGGCAGCCCATCGAGCTGCTTCTGGTATTGCGCGCCGTCCACCTTGCCGCTCTTGATGTTGCGCTCAACGACTCGCTTGTCGATTAGGAATTGATCCAACGTCATCGGCCCCAGTGCCTCCGATCGCCAGAGTGTAGGTAAGCGAGCACGCCTGTCAACGCGGGTGCCGTTAGACATCCGATATCTAAAACAGACCGATCGAGAAGTGGACGGCGTTTGCGCGCTCGCCGAGCGCGTGACGTGGGCTCAAGTTGAAGCCCCAGTCGAGCGCGATCGGGCCCACCGGCGTGGTGAGCCGCAAGCCGAAGCCTGCGGTCGGCCGCAGCTTGAGCGGGTCGAAGTTCGACGCGACGGCCCACAAGTTGCCCATGTCGCTGAACACGCCGCCGTGCAGCTCGTGGTAGAGCGGAAAGCGGAGCTCCGTGCGCAGCAGCACGAAAGCGTCGCCGCTGCGCACGATCGCGTTCGGGTCGAGCTTGGGGTCTTTGGCGATTTGATCCGCGACATCTTGCGGAATCATCTCGTCCTCCAGATAGCCGCGCACTGTCTCGACGCCGCCGAGGAAGAACGCGCGGTTGGGGTAGGTCTGCGAGTCCTTGGCCAGGTGGAAGATGCGACCGATGCGGAACTGGCCGGCGAGCACCACGTCGCGCCAGAGCGGGACGTAGCCGCTCGCGCGCAGGCTGAGCTTGAGGAAGCGGCTCACGAATTCGCGCATCGTGGCTTCGCTCTGCTGGGCGCCCAGCGTCCGCGCCAGCTCGGCGCTGCCGGACACGAAATAGCCTCGGCTCGGCGTGAACGGGCTGTCGCGACGGTCGTAGCTCAGCGACCCGCGCGTGCCGATCAGCGTCGAAGCGCCCTCCGGCACGCGCAAGAGGAGCCGCAAGCGCGGGCTGGTCACCGTCTTCAGGTAATCCGAGAGCGCTTCGGTCACGAAGAGGTCGACGTTGTTGTTCTCGAGGTCGCCGCCGAGCGTCGCGGTCAGGTGCGGCAGGAGCACCTGGGAGAACGTGAGCCCAACGGCGTTCTGGTCCAAGCCGAAGTCACGCTCGTTGTCGCGCAGATGCACCAGATCGAGCGAGGTCCGCACACGGCCGAGGCCCGGCAGCCTGGGCACCAGCGTGTTGAGCGAGATGCGGCGCTCCAGCCGATCCTGCACGTCGAGCTTGGCGTAGCGCTCGGCCACCACCGGATCGATGAAGAACACCTGATACGCGAACTGCACGCGCAAAGTGAGCCCCACGGCCTGGCCGAACAGATCGCGGTAGCCATACTCGAAGCCGCTGCGGATGCCCTGGCCGGTGCTCAGCCCCGCGCTGAAGCCGAGAAACTGACTGCGGCGCTCGCTCACCGTGACGACCACGGACTTCACCCGCGCCGGCAGCTCCGGATCCTGGAGCTGCACCGAGACGCCGGTGAACACGCCGAGCGTGCCGAGCTCGCGCTCACTGTCGCGCGCGAGCGAGGGCCGAAACAGGTCTCCGGGCTCGAGCTTGAGCGTGCGTCTGATCAGCGCGACGCTCGTGCGATCGGCGCCCTGGATCATGATCCGATCGATGTAGACCGGAAAGCGCTCGACCACTTGCAGCTCGACCTTGGCGCGCGTCTTGTCGCCGCTCAAGTGCACGCTCGGCTCGATCTTGGCGAAGGCGTAGCCGCGCTCGCGGTAGGCATCGAGCATGCGGCGCCGTGCTTCATCGAGCGCGACGTAACTGAATGGTTGGTTGCTCTCGAGCCCCGCGGCGGTGAGCAGCTCGCGCGGCGAGATCGCCTCGGCGCCCGTGATCGACACTTCGTGGAGCAGCGTGCGCGGGCCCTCGGTGACCGAGATCAGCACCGCCGCGCGGTTCTTGCCGACCCGCTGCAGCTCCGGCGTCGCGACGTCCACGAACAGATAGCCGTCTGCGTGATAGAGCTCGGTGATGTGCTCGACCGCCTTCTTGTAGGCTGGCCCGTAGTAGAAGAGCTCGGGGTTTGCGAGCGGCGGCTCTGCGACCTCGCGCTTCTGGCCGGCTGGTTTGCCCTGCAGCAGGTGGTCGACGACCTCCGAGTCGACCGGCGACGCGATGGTCGACCCGGGCAGATCCTCGGACAGGTAGGAGAAGAGCTGGTCGCGCAGAAAATCTCGGCTGAAGTGGCGCGCGCCCGCGAAGCTCACCGCGACCACGCGCACCTGCTCGCCCGCGACGATCGCGATGCGCAGCACGGCCGTGCCCGGCTTACCGCCGCGCTCGGCGGTCACCGTCACGCGCGTGCCGGAGTAGCCGTGCTTGGCGTAGAGCTCGGTGAGCCTCTCCGAGATGGTGTGCCGCAGCAGCGTGGGCGTGAGCCGCTCGCGCTCGAGCCCAAGCACATCTGCGATCTCACCACGGCTGAAGGGCGCGTAGCCGGACACCTGCACCGTGTAGCGCGACCCGAGCCGCGAGGGGATCGCGACCGACGCGCTCTCGCCTCGGATCGTGACGAGCGGCGGATCGAGCTCGGCAGCGAGGAACCCGCGTTCGCGCAGGAACGTCTCGGCGCGGGTCACGTCCTCCGCGAGCTTCTTGCGATCGAGGATCCGGCCGGGCGAGCTTCTCATCGCCGAGAGCGCAGCCACGGGATCGGGCGGCTGGTCGCCTTGGAAGTGGACCTCGGTGATGCGTGTGGGGGCGCCTTCCTCGATCCGCACCATCAGCACCTTGTCCGCGGGATCATCGGTGTCGCGCAGGAAGATCTCGATCTGCGCCTGCAAATAGCCTCGCTCCGCATAGCGCGCGGCCACCGCATGCGACAGAGCTTCGAGCTGCTGAGTCGAGATCTCCGAGCCCGCCGACACGCCGAGCACCTCGCGAATGCTCTGCTCGTCGACGTTGCTGTTGCCTGCGATGTCGAGCCGTTGCACCACGATGCGCGGTGTCAGCCAGACGATCAGCTTGACGCCGCCCGGCACCGACACGCCGTCGATCTGCACGTCGGTGAAGCGTGAAGTGGCGAGCAGGCGCGCAATCGCGGCGCGCACCACGGCGCGGTTGAGCGGGGCGCCGAGCGGGACGCCCGCCTCGCGCGGCAGTACGATCGCCGCGGACTCACCCGCGACCTGCACCTCGACGATCGGCTGATCGACGAGCTCGGGTGGCACCTCCGCCTGTGCCGGCGCAGCGCCACCTAGCCCCGCCCAAAGCAGCAATGCACCGAGCAGGAATGTGCGTAGACCGGGCAAAGCACCCGTGAGCGTAGCGAACCTCGCGGCGAGGTGGGGCCCCTTAATCGAACTCGAGGCGCCACTTCAGGTCTACGCCCACGTCCCCGATCTGCGAAGCGCTGGTCGTGTTCTGGTTGTTGTACACGGCCTGCACGCTGGTTTTGTCGTTGAGCTCGAGCTCCACTCCGGTCTTGAAATCACGCGACTCGGCGATGCCGGTAGACGCGCTCAACCGGACGTTCTCCGCGATGCGCTTGCCGATCACGACCTGGGGCTCGGTGCGGTTGGTGCGCTCGGAGTACGCGCTCGAGATGTGGAAATCGTCGATTTGAGGCAACGCGCGGTGGACTTCGCCGCCTACGCCCGTCACCGTGGCGAGCGCCTCCAGCGCTGCGGTGCTCGCCAGCTCGCTGGTCTGCAGCTGCGCCAGCTCGGCGTGGGTCATGCCGACGGTCAACAGCAACGCGATGTCGTCTTCCGACAGGTACGGCTCGCTCGACAGCTCGAACTGGAAGTGATCGCGGCTGCCGAAAGCGTGGATCTCGATGCGCCAGTCGGAGCGGTCGGTCGTGCGCCGCACCTCGGTCGTGGCGCGCAGGTCGAAGCGCGGATCGATCCGCGTTTCGTCGTCGAAACGCACGTCGCCCTGCCGGATGTCGAAGGTGCGCTCGCGGAAACGGATCTTGCCCTTGCTCACCGCCATGCTGCCGACCACGCCCATGCGCTGGTCGGTGCCGACCAGGCGGAACGGGATCTTGTCGGTCTCGAGGCGCAGCTCGGCGTCGATCAGGTTGTTGTTCATGCGTAGGGGCTTGGCTTGCTCGACCTCGATGTCGATCGCGAGCATGTCGAGCGCCGGATCGTAGGTCTCGCTCTGCGCGCGCTCCGGTCCGGCCATGTCGCCGAGCGTGCGCTCCATCTTGATCGGCCGCTTGTAGGTGAGCTCGTCGAGCCGCAGCTTGCCTCCGAGCAGCGGCAGGCGGTCGCCTTGCTTCCAGCTCAAGCGGCCCTCGCCGCCGAGCTTGAGATCGATGCCGTCCTTCGGGCTGAACGCGAGCCCGCCTGCTTCGATGTCGAGCGCGTAGCTGCCGATGCCGTGGCCCGCGAGCTCGGCAGCGCCGCTCCACGCCACTTTGCCGCCCGCGACTTTGGCCGAGAAGCCTTCGAGCAGCACGCGGCGCGCGCTGAAGGTGACCTTGCCGCTGACCTCGCGCACCGCCTCCGGGAACGACGCGATCTTGAGCGCGCCGTCGCGCAGCGTGGCCTCGCCGTACACTGCCGGCTGCGCGATTGGACCGCTCACGCGGAAGCTCGCCGCGAGCGTGCCGGAAGCCTCGGTCACGGTCCGCGACAGCGTCGAGAGCAGGCCGAGATCCACGCTGCCGTCGAAGTTGAGCGCGAGCCCGCTCTTGAGCGAGCCGCCGCCCGTGATGTCGAGCTCGGACGAAGGCCCGATCAGGCGTGCGCTCACCACCTCGAAGCTGCCGTGGTCGAAGCGCAGGTCGAGCGGGCCCTTGTTCTTGAGCTCCACGTCGAGCTCGCCGGCGCGCAGCTCCGTGAGTCGCAGCGCCCCGCTGAGCGACTCGGGCTTCTGCAGCGCTCCGTCGTCGAGCTGCAGCGTGCCGCTGACCGTACCGTGCATCGGTTTGTTGGCGCGCGCCCGCGGCAGCAAGCGGCCGAAGCTCAGGCCGTTCCAGTCGAACCGCCCGCGCAGCGGATACGCTTCGGTGCGGCCGACGGCGAGATCGACGGAGAGCTGTCCGTCGAGCGCCTGGCCGCAGATCACGAAGGCCATCGGCTGATCGAGGTGCGGCTGCGGGCCCTCGCGCGTGTGCAGTGGCGGATCTTCGGGCCAGCTGCCGCGCGCCAAGCCTTCACGGCCGTGGCCACAGGGAGCGCCTGCAGGTGGCGCACCGGCCTTCCAGCCGAGCGCCTCGGTGATCCACGGGTCGCTCTTGTCGGTGAGCCGCACGTAGGCTCGACCGTCGCCGATCGGCTCGCCGCCGAGCGCGAGCCCGGTCGCGACCAAATCGAGATCCGCGCGCGGTGCGCTGGCCGTTCCTTTGATGCTGCCGGTGACCGCGAGCGCGCCGGTGAGCGACGGCGCTCGTTCACGCAGGCCCTCGGTGTCGCGCACCGAGAGCTTGTCGCCCACGGTCACGAAATCGAGCACGCCACCTTGTCTCATGTGCCCGGACACGCTCAGCGTGCCCGCGCCCTTGCGCAGCCACAGCCGATCGACGCTCAGCTCGAGCGCCTTGTAGCCGACGGCGTGGTCGAGCCACTTGAAGCCGCCGACGAAACGCCCGTCGCGGAACGCGTAGCCGTCGAGCGTGGCTTCCGGGATCGCCAGCTCGAGCGTGGTGCGCAGCGTGCCGTTCGCCGAGTCGCCCGGGTAGCCCATGGTGTAGTCGAGCCCGACCTTGCCGTTGACCACGCCCTGATACGGCTCGTAACGGTCGTCGCCGTCGTAGTGGAAGATGCGATAGAAATCCGCGAGCGCGAGCCGCTCGATCCCGAGTTGGCCACCCGTGCGAAAAGCGTCTTTGCGGAAATCGAGGAAGCCGCCCTCGATCGCATAACGGCTTTGTCCTTTGGTCGCGTCGAGGTGCGGGAAGTGCACGCCCATCAAGTCGCGGTCGACCTCGAAGTCGGTCTCCACGTCGCCGAAATCGAAGCCGGCGAACGCGTAGTCTGAGAGCTTGACGTGGCCGCGCACCGCAGGGTCCGAGAACGTGCCCGAGACCTCCATCTTGAAGCCGCCGCGGCCCCCCAGCGGCAGATCGATCAACGGTGAGCAATCCTCGAGGTTCCACTCCAGGCCTTGCGCCTCGACGCGCAGCGCGTTGTCGAAGCCGAGCAGCACCGTCGCGTTGAGGCGCGAGCGCGGCAGCTCGATGTCTATGTCTTGCAAGTGAATGCCGTCTGGCCGCACTGCGACCGTTCCAGCGAGCTTCGCGCTGCTCACCGCGATGATGCGGCGCTCAGGCGGCGGCGCGTGCCAGGCGTGACGCAACACCTTGAAGTCGCGGGTCGGCATGCGCAGCGGGCCCGAAAGCGCGAGCGGGTCGGCCGTGCCGGCGAGCGTGAAGGTCCCAGCGATGGTCCAATCCACGATGGCGTTCGGGGATACGCCGAGCTCCTCCATCAGCTTGGCGAAGCTGACGTCGTGCACGTTGGCGCGGATCTCGAGCGGCAGGTGCTCCGCGAGCGACAGCCGCCCGTCGAGATCGACGCTGCCACCGTTGCGGATCAAGCGCGAAACGCCGCGGAACGCGACTTGCGTGGGATCGAAAGTGGTATCGAGATTGACCCGCTCCCCGATACCGAACTGCTTGACCACGACCCGGTCGAGCTCCACGGCGGCCGTGCCCCGCGGGCCGTGCGCATCGCCCTGCAGCTTGGCCTCGACGTGCACCTCGCCCTGCAAGTCCGGCAGCGTGAAGCCGTGGGGCCAGCGTGCGAGCTGCGGCAGAAACAGCCCGAGCTCGACGCGGCCGCGGTAGTAGTCGAAGCGCGGCAGCGCGAGCTCGCCTTCGCGCACGGCGATCTGCAGCTCCGGCGTCTCGAAGCGCAGCACGTCCACGTTCAAGCCGTGGAGCGAGTAGGTTCCGAGCAGCTTGAGGTGCGTCAGTACGTCGCGGCCGACCGCGTGGCGCACGAAGCCGCCGAAGGCTTCGAGCCGCACGTTGAGCAGGGTGGGGCTCGAGGTGCTGACGGTGATCTCGATCCCGCGCAGCTCGCCTGAAGCGATCGGGTCGGCGTCGACCACGAGCTTGGCCTGGCTGAGGCTCAGGGTGTGGAACGGCAGGTCGAGCTTGTCGCTTGCGGCCGTCTTGGGCGCCGCGAGCGAGGGCAGGTTCTCGATGCGGCCGTCGCGGACCTTGAGCCAGACGACAGCATGATCGATCGTGATGCGGTGAAGGTCGACGCTGCCTCGCAGCAGCGCCCACCAGGAGGGTCGGATCTCCAGCGTGGACGCCTTGACGAAGCGGCCGTGCTTGGGGTGGTCGAGCGTGATCCCCGAGGCCACGATCGAGAGCCGAGATGGGTCGAGCCGGATCTCGTCGATGTGCGCGATCAGGCCGAGCTGCTCGCGCAGGGCCTCGGCCGCTTTACGGCCGACGTAGGCGCGCGCAAACCCGGTCTGCGCCAGCGCGCCGGCCGCCACCGGTGTGACGAGCGCCAGCAGCGCCAGGCCGAGCAGCCATCTCAGCCAGCGCCTGGGCCGCCGCCGCGGGGTGACATCGACCAACTCACCACCTCAACCTACAACCTACCACGCGGACCATGACGGCGCCTGTTTACCGCCCCAGCGTTAGGGGGAGGGGTGAATCGCGGCTTCGCTGCGAGAGGGGAGCACAGCTCCCGCTCCGCGTGGGGAGGGGCCCCGACGAATTTACTTCGGCGGGGAGGGGCGGCGCGTGCCGCCCCGCATCACCAAGTGCTAGGAAGCGGCCATGGATCCGGGTGCGATGCTCCAAGGCCGTACGCGCGAGACGAGCATCTTGCGCGATGCCCAGGGCCGATGGTTCCACGAGGGCCAGCCCCTCGAGCACCCGAATCTGACGCGCGCGTTCGACCGCTGGATCGAGCGGGCCGAGGACGGCCGCTACTGCCTGAAGAACGACATCAACTGGGCGTACTTCACGTTGCAGGGGCCGCCGTTCTTCGTGCGCTCGCTGCGCGTCGTGGACGACGGCTCGGTCGAGCTGCTGCTCTCGAACGACAAGCGCGAAAGCCTGCGGCCCGAGAGCTTGCGTCTGGGCGACGACTTGGCGCTCTACTGCGACGTGGGTGACGGCAGCATGGTCGCGCGCTTCGACCGGCATGCAGCGGCGCAGCTCGAAGTGCTGATCTCCGAGGACGAGCAAGGCGTGTACCTCGACCTCGGAGGCAAGCGCGTGCGCCCGCAGGCGGTGGCCGATCCTCTCGTGCCGCGTGGACCAGGAGCAGGCTCGCCATGACCGCGGCGCAACCCAAAGCGCGCGCGCGCAGTCGCCGCGCCGAGCTGTACGCGGCGCTGATCGTTGCGGCCGTCGGCGCGCCGCTCGTGTTTGTGTACGCGCGGGCCATGGCGGAAGGCGAGACGCGCCGCCGCGAAGCGCCGCTGCGAGCGATCCTGGGCGACGAGTCTTTCGAACGCTTGGCGCGCGGCGAGCGCACGGAGGAGCACTACCTGGGCGACCGCCTGCTCGCACCGGACTTCACGCTGCAGGACCGCGACGGAAAGCCGTGGCGACTGCGCGACCACCGCGGCAAGGTCGTCGTGATCAACTTCTGGACGGTGACCTGCCAGCCGTGTGTGGAGGAGCTGCCGAGCGTGATCGAGCTCGCCGACATCGCCCAGCACAGACCCGAGATCGAGGTGGTCGCGGTCACGACGGACGAGAACTGGGGTGCGGTGGCGGCGCTCTTTCCGCCGCACTTCGCGCTGAAGGTGCTGTTCGATCCCGAGCGCAAGGTCGTGCGCGACAAGTTCGGCACGCGCCTGTTTCCCGAGACCTGGGTGATCGACGCGCGCGGCGTGATCCGCCTGCGCGTGGATGGCCGCCGCAATTGGTCTGAGGCGCTTTCGATCGACGCCATCGAGAGCTTCCTATAGGCGCAAGCCTTGGGGAGCTGAGGGGTGAATAACGGCTTCGCCGTTAGAGGGGAGCGAAGCTCCCGCTCCGCGTGGGGTGGGGCCCCGACGAATTCACTTCGTCGGGGCGGGGCGGCGCGTGCCGCCCCGGTCAACCGGTTTGAATTTTGTTCAGATTTGGGGCACAACCTTTTCCAGGATCAACGGAGTTGGTGATGACGACGAAGAGTGAGCCGGTGGACCATGAGGCGTTGCGGGTCAAGTACCGGGTCGAGCGGGACAAGCGGTTGCGGGCCGACGGCAATGCCCAGTACATCGAGCCGACCGGGCGGTTCGCGCACTTCTTGGACGATCCGTACGTCGAGCGCGTCGAGCGGCCGGCGAAGAACGACGAGGTCATCGTCGCGCTGATCGGCGGTGGTTTCTCGGGGCTCAGTGTCGGTGCGCGGCTGAAGCAAGCCGGTGTCGGAGACGTGCGCTTGATCGAAGGCGCTGGCGACGTCGGCGGCGCTTGGTACTGGAATCGCTACCCCGGCGCCATGTGCGACACGGCGGCGATGATCTACCTGCCGCTGCTCGAAGAGACCGGCCACATGCCGAGCCACAAGTACACGCTCGCCCCGGAGATCTTCGGCCACGCGCAGCGGATCGCCAAGCACTTCGGTCTCTACGACAACGCGCTGTTCTCCACCCAGGTCACGCGCCTCGAGTGGGACGCATCGAGCTCGCGCTGGATCGTCCACACCGATCGCGGCGACGCGATTCGCGCGCGCTTCGTCGGCGTGGGCACGGGCCCGCTGCACCGTCCGAAGCTACCGGGCATTCCCGGGATCGAAACGTTCCAGGGCCACGCCTTCCACACCAGCCGATGGGACTACGGCTACACCGGAGGAAGCCCGTCTGGCGCGCCGCTTGCGAAGCTGCGCGACAAGCGGGTCGGCATCATCGGCACGGGCGCCACCGGCATCCAGTGCATCCCGCACTTGGCACGCGACGCCAAGGAGCTGTTCGTGTTCCAGCGGACGCCGTCGTCGATCGACGTGCGCAACAACCACCCGATCGATCCCGAGTGGTTCGCGAAGCTCGGGCCCGGCTGGCAGCGCAAGTGGCTCGAGAACTTCGCGACGCTGCAAACGGGTGGCTTCGCGGACGAGGATCTGGTGAAGGACGGCTGGACCGACATCGCCCAGCGCATCCGCAACCGCATCGTCGAGGCCATGCGCGAGGCCAAGGGCCCGGTCGACATGGAGCTCTTCCGGCGCGCGTTCGAAGAGTCCGACGACGAGAAGATGAACGAGATCAGAGCGCGCGTGGACGCGGTGGTGAAGGACGCCGCGACCGCCGAGGCGCTCAAGCCCTGGTACCGCCAGCTCTGCAAGCGCCCGTGCTTTCACGACGAGTACCTGCAGGCGTACAACGTGCCGACCGCGCACCTCGTCGACACCAACGGCAAGGGCGTCGAGCGCATCGACGCGACGGGCGCGTGGGCTTCAGGCGTTCACTACGATCTCGACTGCCTGATCTTCGCGTCGGGCTTCGAGGTCGGCACCGACGTCGAGCGACGCGCGGGCTTCGCCATCGTCGGTCGCTCCGGGCTGACGCTCTCGGAGCGCTGGGCCGAGGGCATGCAGAGCATGCACGGCATGCACGTGCACGGCTTCCCCAATTTGTTCGTCGTCGGCGCGAGCCAAGGCGCGAACCTGGTCTCGAACGTCACGCACAACCTGACCGAGGCCGGCAGCTCCATCGCAGCGATCGTGTCGCACGCGCTCGCGCTCGGCGCGCGTGAGGTCGAGGTCAGCAAAGAGGCCGAGCAAGCCTGGATCGAGATGCTGATGGACAACCCGCGCAGCTTTCTCGGCAACCCCGAGTGCACGCCCGGCTACTACAACAACGAAGGCGGCCCGATCGGCCGCCGCGAACGCCTCGGCGCGAGCGGCTACCCGAAGGGCCCCGTGGCCTTCTTCCACTACATCGACGCCTGGCGCAGCTCGGGGAAGTTCGAAGGCTTGGAGATCAGGTAGGATCTCTCTGGACGGCCTCTTGGGCCCCGTGGATCAGGGCGCGGGTCGGGCAGCTTGCACTTGCGGCGGTTGAGCCAAATCGCGCTTGGGGATGGCGGTTACCGCCCTCGGCGTGCCTGCACTGGTCATCAACAACGCATCTGGGTGGAACGCGATGTTGGTGGCCAACGACAAGGCGACGTAGACGCTTCACGTGAATCGTCACACCGCAACGGAGCACACCGCTTGGTGGCTTGAGCCATCATCGATCTTGGTGTATATAGCCATCATGGCCGCCCGAAGCGTGCAGATCTCTCTGGACGAGCGGTTGCTGGAGGAGATCGACCGAAGGCCCGAGACCAAGCGGGAAGGGCGTTCGGCGGTGATTCGGGAGGCGTTGCGGTCGTATCTGGACCGCAAGCAACGCGAAAGCGTGGACCGGGCTTACGCGCACGGCTACGGTCCTCGCGTAGCGGCCGCTCGCAACGAGATCGATCCACTGCTGGACTCGCAAGCATGGCCGGACGAGACATAGTGCGTGGCGACATCTGGCAGCACCGGTTTGCGTCGCCGGACAAGCGCCGGCCGGTGCTCGTGCTTTCGCGTCAAGTCGCGCTCGACCACCTGCACACCGCGATGGTTGCGCCGATCACGACCACGATTCGCGGGTTGCCGAGCGAAGTGCGGCTGGGCATCGATCAAGGTCTGAAGCAAGCGTGTGTCGCCAACCTCGATCACATCTTGTCGGTGAGACAAAGCGACTTGCACAAGTACGTCGGCCATCTCGATGATGCCCAAATGCGGGCTGCCTGCCTCGCCGCCGCGATCGCGCTCGGCTGCGCATAGAGCCTGGCTCAATCCGCGATCAGCGGCTCGAACAATGCGATGCCGGCTGCGCCGAGGCCGAGGTCGAAGGCGGCCAGGAGCTCGAGCCAGCCGTAGAGCTCGCTCGCTGGGGCGCCGGCGAGCAGCTCGCGCGTGGCCACGACGGCGCTGAGCAGCACGGGTGCGACCACGGGCAACACCATCACCGCGAGCATCATGTCGCGGGCGCGCGTGCGCACCGAGAAGGCAGCGAACAGGTTGCCGGTGACCGCGAACCCGAGCGTGCCGAGCGCGAGCAGCAGGCACAGCTCGGGCAAGACGGCGAGCACTTGCAGGTCGAACAGCACCGTGACCTCGAGCAGCAGCACGGCTTCGACGATGGCCAGAAACAGCAGGCTCGCGAGCGTCTTGCTCAGGTAGATCGCGGAGCGGGGCACGGGCGAGAGCAAGAGCGCGCGGAACGCATCGTTCTCGCGCTCGTGGCTCCAGCTCCGCCCCATCGCAAGAATGCCGGCGAAGGTGATCGCGATCCACAGCACGCCGGGTGCGACCTGCCGGCCGCTCGTGGGATCGATGTAGAACGCGAGCGATGCCAATACCGCGACGAGCGTGGCGAAGAGCCCTGTCGTGACCACGATTTCACCGGTGCGCAGCTCGATCTGGAGCTCCTTGCGCAGCAGCGCAAGCGTGGCCTGGGTGAGCGAGCTCATGGCGCGGCCTCCGCCACCCGTCCGCGCTCGAGCCGCACGCGCGTGTCGGAGACGTCGCTCGCGAGCGCGGCGTCGTGCGTCACGAGCACCACGATCGCGCCCCGGGCCCGTTCCTCGCGCATGGCTTCGCTGAGGCGTTCGACGCCGCGTGCGTCGAGCCCGGTCGAAGGCTCGTCGAGCAGCAGCAGCCGCGGCGCATGCACGAGCGCGCGCGCGAGCGACAGGCGCTGGAGCTGGCCGCGCGAGTACGTGCGCGCGGGGCGCTGCATGAACGGCCCGAGCTCGAAGCGCTGCGCCAGACCGCGTTCAGTCGCGGCACCCGTGGTCAAGCCGTAGAGCTTGGCTGTGAGCAAAAGGTTCTCTTCCCCGGTCAGATCCGGATAGACCATGGCCGCATGGGCGACCAGGCCGATGCGCGCACGCAGCCCCGGCGCGCGCCGCGGGTCGTGCTGTCCGAATCGCAGCTCGCCGCGGCTCGGCCGGCTCAACAACGACAGCACATCGAGCAAAGTGCTCTTGCCCGAGCCGTTCGGTCCTTCAATCGCCGTGATCTGACCCGCGCGCAGCTCGAGCTGCACCCCGGCCAAGGCCCGGGTCGGCCCGTAGAGCTTGACCAGGTCCCGCACCTCGATCCGATCGAAGTCGAGCACCACGCGTCACCCAGAGTATTCCTGAAGCCTGCGGCAGGGGAGAATTTTTCCAACTCGCCCGCTGTTGCGGCGCCGTGTATGCGGCGTTCGGCCCACGCGCCTGGTGCCAGCGGTCGCGGCGGCGGGTTATGCTTCGCGCGGCAGAGCGCACCATGAACGCCTATCTCGACCTGCTCAAGACCGTGCTCGAGCACGGCCGCCCCCGCCAAGACCGGACCGGCGTCGGGACGCTCGGCGTCTTCGGCCATCAGATGCGTTTCGACTTGGCGCAGGGCTTTCCGCTGCTCACGACCAAGAAGCTGCACCTGCGCTCGATTGCGTACGAGCTGCTGTGGTTTCTGCGCGGCGACACGCGCGTCGATTACCTGCAAGACCACAAGGTCACGATCTGGGACGAGTGGGCGACGGCCGAGCAGTGTCGGAAGTTCGGGCGCGAGCCCGGCGATCTCGGGCCGGTGTACGGGCATCAGTGGCGCAACTTCGGCGCCAGCTCGCGGCTCGATGGAAGCTACGCGCGCGACGGCGTCGATCAGATCGCACGCCTGCTCGAGCAACTGCGGACCGCTCCGAGCAGCCGCCGCTTGATCGTGACCGGCTGGAACCCCAAGGAGGCCGAGCAAGTCGAGCTCCCGCCGTGCCACACGTTGTTCCAGCTCTACGCGCAGGATGGCGCGCTCAGTTGTCAGCTCTACCAGCGCAGCGCGGACGTGTTTCTCGGCGTGCCGTTCAACATCGCGAGCTACGCGCTGCTCACGCTCATGATCGCGCAGGTCTCGGGGCTCGCTCCCGGAGAGTTCATTCACACCTTCGGCGACGCGCACCTGTACAACAATCACCTCGCGCAGGCGCGCTTGCAGCTCAGCCGCGAGCCGCGGCCTTTGCCCAAGCTTCGCTTGAACCCCGGTGTGACCGATCTGTTCGCGTTCCGCTACGAAGACATCATCCTCGAAGGCTACGATCCCCACCCGCACATCAGGGCCGAGGTCGCGGTTTAGTGGGCGCGACCGCACGCAAGCCGCTGATGATGGTCGCGGCGATGACAAAAAATCGCGTCATCGGCAAGGACGGGGGCATTCCCTGGCACCACTCCGAGGACAGCAAGCACTTTCGGCGCGTGACCCAGGGCCACGCGGTGATCATGGGCCGCGCGACCTATGACTCCATCGGCAAGCCGCTGCCCAAGCGGCGCAACATCGTGATCAGCCGCGCCGCGAGCCTGCAGCTCCCGGGGTGCGAGGTGACGTCGAGCCTCGCGGCCGCGATCGAGCTCGCGCGCGAGCATGACGACGAGCCATGCGTGATCGGTGGCGCCGACATCTACGCGGCTGCGCTGCCGTTCGCCACGCGCTTGGTCCTCACGTACCTCGACGAAGAGCACGAAGGCGACCGCTACTTTCCCGCGATCGATCCGGCCGATTGGATCGAACAGGAGCGCCGCCGCGGCGACGGCCTCACGTTCGTGACCCTCGTGCGGCGTTGAGTCAGAACAGCCCAGCCACGATTGAGTCGAGGTGCAGCCAGCGGCCGTGCGGCACCCGCAGCATCCGATCTTCGAGCAGCACGTCAGCGCGGTCCTGCGCCCGTGAAAGAGCGCGCTCGCGACCTTTGCGTGGATCGACTCCGGACACCGCAGCGGCCCGCTCGAGGCTGACGCCGTCGCGCGTGCGCAGCCCGAGCATGAGCTGCTCGCGCACCAGCTCTTCGGGGCCGAGCCGCTCCTCGAAGACCTCGATCGCGGGGCTGCCCGAGCACGCGAGGTAGCGCTCTGGCTTGGGCTCGTTGCGGTAACGCCGGCCGCGCCCGGCGCCTTCGTGCAAGCAGCCGACCGCGCCTGCGCCGAGACCGAGGTACGCGCCGCCGCGCCAGTAGTGCTCGTTGTGCCGCGCGCGCTCGCCAGGCCACGCGTAGTTGGAGACTTCATAGTGCTCGAACCCCTCGACTTGCAGCGCCGCCGAGATCTGCTCGAACGCGGTGGCCACGTCGTCCTCGCGCGCGAGCGGCAAGCGGCCCTTCGCGTGAAGTTGGCCAAACTGCGTGCCCGGCTCGATCGTGAGCCCGTACACCGACAGGTGCCGCAGCCCGAGCGCGGCGAGCGCGCGTGCATGCTCGACCGCCTGCTCCGGCGGCTGTCCCGGCAAGCCGAAGATGAGGTCCGCGCTCACGCGCGGCATCTCGCTGAGGGCGTCTTGCACTGCGCGCAGCCCTGAGCTGGCGTCGTGGAGCCGGCCGAGGAACCGCAGTTGCGCATCGTCGAGCGACTGCACGCCGATCGACAAACGGTTCACGCCCGCATCTCGCAGCGCGCGCGCGCTCGTGCGGTCGAGCGAGGTCGGATTGCACTCGACGGTCACCTCGAGATCGTCGACCTCGGCTGCGAACACGCCGCGAACCGCGTCGAGCACCCGGCCGAGCTCGGAGGCGGACCAGAGCGAAGGCGTGCCGCCGCCGAAGAACACCGACGCGAGCGTCTCGGTCGCAACCGCAGGTCCACGCAACCGCAGCTCGGCCAGCAGCGCTTCGGCGTACGCGCGGTGGGGCACGTCCGGCCTTCGAATCGCGCCCGACGCGAAATCGCAGTACGGGCACTTCTGCAAGCACCACGGAAAGTGCACGTAAACCGAGGTCGCCACGGCCGAGCCAGTATGGGCCTCTTGCGCGAGCTGCGCCCGTTGCGGCCGCCCTGAGCACGCGAGCAGGTATAGGACCGGCTTGACCCGCGGCGACCCCGACTTATGTTGCGGCCGATGCTCTGGCCGCTCGCGGGATTGCTGGCGTAAGTCGATGGCAAAGCGCGACTACTACGCGGTCCTCGGCGTCGACCGCTCGGCCCCGGAGCAAGACATCAAGCGCGCGTATCGCAAGCTCGCGCTCGAGCTGCACCCCGACCGCAATCCCGGCGACGCCCAGGCCGAAGAGCGCTTCAAGGAAGCCTCCGAGGCCTACGCGGTACTGAGCGACGCGGACAAGCGCGCGGCCTACGACCGCTTCGGTCATGCCGGCGTGTCCTCGGCCGGGCAGGGCTTCGGCAACGTTCAAGACATCTTCAGCCAGTTCAGCGACATCTTCAGCGACTTCTTCGGTGGTGGGTTCGGCGGCGGCGGGCGCCGCGGCGGACCTCAGCGCGGGGCCGACCTGCGGACGGTCATGCAGCTCACGCTCAAGGAAGCTGCCTTCGGCGCGAAGAGAGACGTGCCGTTGCACCACCCGGGGCCGTGCCAGACGTGCGACGGAAGCGGGGCGGAGGGCGGTCGCCGCAGCGTGTGCACGCGCTGCAACGGCGCAGGCCAGATCGGGCACTCGCGCGGCCCCTTCTTGCTGCAGACCACCTGTCCGACGTGTCGCGGGACCGGCAGCATCGCCGCCACGGCTTGTGGTGCGTGCCATGGGACGGGTCAGGTCGAGGTCGAGCGCAGCGTCAAGGTGACCTTTCCTGCCGGCGTCGACGACGGACAGACCTTGCGCGTGCCTGGCCAAGGCCTCGCCGGCACGCAAGGCGGTCCGGCCGGCCACCTCTACGTCGACGTGCAGGTCGAGCCCGACCCGCGCTTCGAGCGCGAAGGCGCGGACCTCATACACGCGCTGACCGTGAGCTTTCCGCAGGCAACGCTCGGCGCCGAGCTCGAGGTGCCGAGCCTCGACGGCGACCCGCTCGAGGTGAAGATCCCGGCCGGCGCGCAGCCGGGCGAAGCGGTGCGCCTGCGTGGCCAGGGCGTGCCGCACTTGAACGGCGGCGGGCGCGGCGACTTGCTGGTCGTGGTTCAGCTCGGGGTGCCGAAGAAGCTCTCGCGCAAAGCCCGCAAGCTGCTCGAAGAGCTGCAGACCGAGCTCGA
>JBIOJD010000018.1:0-21318 GCA_044450485.1 Polyangiales bacterium
AACCACCACCCGCTTGGCGCGCTCCTGCGAGGGCAGCTTGCGCGGCGCAAGGTGAGTGCGCGGTCTCGCCGTGACCGCCGCAAGTGCAAGCTGCCCGGCCCGCTCCCGAGCTCCGAGCCCCAGAAGCCGTCCAGTTGATCGACGAGGCGATGGCCTTCGATCCGAGGGTCAATCGCACCCCTGCCCTGCCGGCATCGACGCGATCCACTCGCGGATCAGCGCGACGCCGTCGGCGTCGGAGGTCTGCGTGGGAAGCTCTGGCATTTTGATCTTCGGCACGGTCGAGCTCATGCGGAAGACCATGATCGAGGCGTCGGGGTCGCCGGGCACGATGTCGTGCAATAGACCGCCGCTGCCGGGGCCGGCCGCAACGGGCGTGCGGCACAGGCCGAGCAGAGATGGATCCTTGGTCTCCGCGCGAAGGTCGAGGTCGGTCGAGCCCGCCTCGCCGCCGGGCCTGTGGCAATGGCTGCAGTTCGCGTCGAGGTACGAACGGGCGCGTTGTTCGATCGGAGCGTCGCCGTAGGGATCGACGAGCGTGAAGCGCTCGGATGCAGGCGGGATGTCGCCGTCGACCCAACCGAGGCCTTGCAGGTGATCGATCTGGTTCTCCGGGTCGGCCATCGAAGCAGTGCCGTAGTCGTGATCGCGGTTGAGCTGGCGCGTGCGCGGTCCGAGCGGTTGGAACACGTGGTCCTTGGAATGACAGGTCTTGCACTCGTTCTCGTTGGGGACGCGGTAGTCGAGCGAGCGCACCTGGCCATCTTTGTCGGTCCAGCGCACGGCCATGCTGCGTCCGGTCTTCAGCCGCTCGGCGCGCGTCTGCGCTTGGTTCCAGACGTAGGTGCGTCCGGTCCATTTGCCCGCGTCCCGCAGGATCACGCGCGTCTCGAGCAAGGTGCGCCCGAGGCTCGGGTCGCGCATGTCCTTGCTGTAGAAGAAGGTCTTCACGAACATCGTGCCGTCGGGGTAGTCCCAGAAGTCTTCCGCGTCGTAGGTGGCCGGTGTGCCCTGGGGCACTGACATGAACCGCAGCTTTTCGGCTTCGTCGGCGAAGAGCACCGAAATCACGTCGTAGGGCAGCACGCCATTCTCTGGCTTCTGCGCGACCTCGTCGCTGAACAGGTGAAGCTCCGACAAGGTCCCCGAGCTCGTTGCCGGGCTGCCTGCGTCGGCCGGCGCGCTGGCGTCCGCCGCGCACGCGACGAGCACGAGCGGCGCGAGCGCGAGGAACGCCGCCCGACTCACGGCATGACCTGCGGCAGCGACTCGCGCGTGCAGGTGTAGGCCGTCACGTCGCTGGTCTTGTCCTTGCCGTTGTGGTCGAGGTCGAGGTTCAAGAAGGTGGCGTCGCCGTTGTGCTCGAAGCAGTTGGCGAGCTCCATCGGCACGGCGGGCAACATGCCTGCGCCCACGTCGGGCGCGCCCGCGTCGCCGTCGACCTTGGCCCAGTCGACGATGCCGTCCCATTGCATGTCCGCACCCTTGGTCGCGCCGACCACCGCCGCGATGGTCGCAGCATTGTCGTGCAGCATCTGTCCGTTGTCGGTGAAGGAGTTGTCGTGAACGTAGTTGCGCTCCGGGTACCAGTCGAATTTCGGATCCGCCATGCCCTCCTGGTCGCGCAGCGCCACGTACCAGCTCAGGATCGCCAGGCCGATCGAGTCGTTGTGCTGCACGGTGTTGTGGTGGATCTCGTTGTCGTCCGATGCGAGCACGAACATGCCCGTGCCCTGCGGCACGTCGTGCACGATGTTTCCCGCTGCGGCGAAGTTCGCGAGGTTGTTGCTCGTGACCACGTTGTCGTGCACGTCGATCCGCTTGCCGTCCTTGACCGCGAGGCCAGGCAGGTTGAACACGAGGATGCCGGCGGTGTTGTCGTGCGAGGTGTTGCCGAAGACCTCGGCGTCGGTCGAGTTCTCGAGCTCGATGCCTGCGACGTTGCCGGTGGTCTCGTTGTTGCGCACGACGATCGTGCTCGACTGGCCCACGTAGATGCCGGTGTCGCTCGCGCCTGACGCGTAGCAATCCTCGATCAGAATGTGTGAAGAGGTGACCGGGTAGATGCCGTAACCGCCGTTGCTCGAGCTCGGGCCATTGGTCCACTCCACGTGGATGCCGCGGATCGTCACGTACGAGACCTCGGTCGCGCGCACGCCGTCGCCCTGCACGTCTTCGAGCCGCAAGGTGTCGAGCGTGTCGTGGTCGGCCGTGATCTCGACGCCGTTGGCGCCGCTGGTCTGGCCGCTGAAGTCGAGGATGGTGGCCTTGTCACCGCGGACCGTGACTTTCGCGGTCGCGAGTGAGAGCTGCCCCGTGAGCTTGAACCGGCCGGCAGCGAGACACACGGTGTCGCCTTCTTTGGCGTCGATCAGCGCGCCTTGCAGCGCCGTCTGGTCGTCCTTGCCCGGCGCAACGTGTACGGAGCACGCACTTGCGCCCGTCATCTTGCCCGCGTCGGCCGTCACCGAGGCGTCGGACATACCTGTTTTGGCGGTCTTGTGACTGCTACTGCACGCCGTCGCAAAGACCCCGGCGATCGTCACGGCCATCCAGGTCGAGGTTCTCATCCGTTCCATCCTTCCGAGCCGCGTAGTGGAGCACGGACCGTGCCGAGGTCCAAGTCCAAGGCGCACGTGCACGCAACGGTGCTCGCGTGCCGAAGGCAGTCCCGCAAGTGTGCGGCGTGCGAGACAGGCGGGCCGAGTCGGCTGAGCCGCCCTTCCCTGCGCCGGCCCTTCATGGCATGCAAGCTGCTCACGTCTACCGAGGAGACCATCATGAGTGACGAACAGCGCGCGAAGAGCGGCGAAGAAGTGCTGTACGAGGTGCAGGACGCGGTCGCGACCATCACGCTGAATCGCCCCGAGCGCATGAACGCCATTTCGCGGCCGATGCTGGCGCAGCTGTCGACCTGTCTGCTGCGCGCCGATGGCGATCCGGCCGTGCGTGTCGTGATCCTGACCGCTACGGGTCGCGCGTTCTGCGCTGGTCTCGACTTGGTCGGCGCGACCAGCACGACGCGCAACGATGCGCAGATCGGCTCGGGCGGCCAGAGCGCCCCACAGGCCGTGGGCTTACCGAAGAACGCTCCGCCCAACGTGCTCTTCCAGATGGAGAAGCCGACTCTGTGCGCGATCAACGGCGGCGCGGCCGGCTACGGCATGGACATGGCGCTCGGCTGCGACATCCGCATCATGGCCGCGAGCAGCAAGCTCGCGCCCGCGTTCGTCAAGCGCGGCATCGTGCCCGAGTCGGGAGGCACTTGGTACTTGCCTCGCTTGCTCGGCTGGTCGAAGGCTGCGGAGATCATCTTCAGCGGGCGCACGCTGCCGGCGACCGAGTGCCTCGCGCTCGGGCTCGCGAGCTACGTGGTGGCGGACGCCGAGCTGCTGCCACGTGCGCGCGCTCTAGCCGTCGAGATCGCCGGCAACGCCCCGCTCGCCGTGCAGTCCGCCAAGCGTCTGATGCGCATGGGGCTCGAGCAGACCTTCTGCGATCACGTGGACCACGTGTATCTGCAATTCCTCGCGCTCATGCGCACGGACGACGCACGCGAGGGCATGGTGTCGTTCCTCGAGAAGCGCGAACCGCAGTTCAAAGGCCGCTGATCGTCCCCAGTTCAGAGCGGACATCCCGGGAGCTTTCGGGATGAGAAAACGCCGATCGCTGCTCACATTTCTGCCTGCCGGCATTGACTACTGAGCATGTGTGTTACTAACTATCTAACTTAGGTGGTGCCCTTTGGGTGGGCATGGCTGGCCGGGGCGGTCGTGGTGGAACGCGATGCTCAGGCCAGGCGGTCAGGCTTTATCCTGTAGATCTGAGAGCTTAGCACTGGTGTGCCCAAGCGGAGACGTCCGTCCCGCGCGGGAGGGTTCTTAGCGTTACTCAGCTCATCAAGTGGTCGCTTAACTGGAGGTGGATGCCATGAAGCGTTACCCGTGGGTCAAGTACCTGAAGCGAAGCGAGCCCGACCTGCCGTACGACTCTCCGGTCTATCTCGGCAACTGGAGCAACGGCGAGTTCTTCCACGAGCAGACGCAGTACGAACGCAAGGTACGCGAAGAGATCCTCGCGGCCGGCGACGCCAAAGCGCGCAAGCTGGGCATGGACCGCCGCGAGTTCATGGCGAGCGCGATGGGCATGGCCACCGCGCTGAGCGTGATCCAAGCGTGCTCCACGGGTGGCAAGAACGGCCCTTCGTCGGGCAGCACGGTGAGCGGTCCGACCGTGACCGGCCCGACTCCGAGTGGGTCGAGCGCGGCGCCTGGTTCCGTCGGCAGCAACGCCGGTCCGAGCAACGCTGCGGGCATGCTGCAGGGCGCTGGCGGTGCGCCGACGCCGAGCACGGGGGCCGGCGGCGCGCCCTCGACCGGCGCCGCCGGAAGCTCGGGCGACCCGAGCGTGATGGGCGGCCACGACATGATGCAGCCGGGGCAGTACTGCTTCGACAAAGACTCCGGTGTCGATCCGACGATGTGCGAGGACGCTGCGCGCGCTGCGCTGCAACCGCCAACGTTCATCTTCGACGGACAGACCCACTGCTTCGACGACTCGCCCAACGCCAGCTGGCGCTCGTCGCCGCCGCCTGGCTTCGTGCAGTCGATCATGTCGCTGCAGTTCGGCGGCTGCGCCAGCAGCGATCCCATCAACTGCGTGGGGCCGGACGCGTACGTGAAGCTGATGTTCCTGCAGAGCGACACCACCATGACGGTGCTGTCTGCGTGGCCTTACGGTCAGAGCCCGAGCGACCCGAACAGCAATCCGTTTCTGGCCCACACGCGCGACTGGATCAACAAGGATCTCGCCGCCTCTCAGCGCGTGGTGAACCACGCAAGCGTCGTGCCTTGGATCGGCACGGCCGGCATGGACATGGCGATGAACATGTTCGGCGTGGGCGGCTGGAAGCTCTACCCCGCGGCGCCCGGCAACTTGTACAAGATGGACGACGCCACGGGCCGAAGTTTCATCGAGCACGGCATCAAGCTCGGCGTGAAGACCTTCGCGATTCACAAGGGGCTGCCGATCGCGGGCTTCAGCGTCCCGCATAACCTGCCGGACGACATCGGCCCCGTAGCCAAGGATTATCCGGACTGCAACTTCATCGTCTATCACTCGTCGATCTGCGCCGGTCAGATGGGTAGCGGTTTCACGTGCACGCCGATGGAAGGCCCGTACGTGATGGACAGCCTGACCAACACCGATGCGCTCATCACGTCGATGCTCGAGAACGGCATCCCGCCGAACGCCAACGTCTTCGCCGAGCTCGGCGGAGCGTTCAGCCAGCTGATGTCGAACCCGACGGTGGCCGGGCAATGGCTCGCCAAGCTCGTGCAGTACGTGGGCGACAAGAACGTCGTCTGGGGCACGGACTCGATTCTCACTGGAACGTCACCTCAGGGCCAGATCCAGGCGTTCATGGGCCTCTCGCACCCGATGCTGACGCCTCAGGTCAAGACACAAATCCTCGGCGAGAACATGGCGCGCCTGTATTGCGTGAACGTGCAAGAGAAGCGCTGTCAGGTCGATAAGAGCAAGGTCGCGCAATACAAGCGCGACCTCGATGGCGAGTTCGGCGAGTACCGATGGGTGTTGCTCGGTCAGCAACGCACGCTCAGCCCGACGACGCGTCGGGAATTCTTGAGCTTGGTGAAGTGGGAAGACGCGATGCATCGCACGGGCTCGGCCTCAGGCTGGAGGAGGAAGGCATGAAGAACTCGATCAAGGCAGCTTTCGGTGTGGGCTTGCTGCTGTTGCTCGCCTGCGGGAAGACCAACTCTACTGCAGGAGGCTCGACGGTCGCGCCACCGCCGGCTCCGACCGTCTCTGCGCCCGCGAACGGCACCGCCGCGAACGGGAGCAACCCCGCGAGCCCGGGTGGCACCGGCATTGCCGGGGCGCAACCGGGCGCAGCAACCGGCACCGCGCCCGGCACGCCGATGGCAGGCGCCATGGACGCGACACCGACGATGATGGGGAGCGCAGGCGCCGCCGCACCGCCGCCCGAGGTCATGGTCGACCCCGCAGACGTCATGTCGTGCATGGGAGCCGGCGTGCCGCCCGACGCCACCGAACAGGTCGACGTGATCCAAATCCGCACCAACGACATGAACGTCGTGCCAGGCGGATTTCAGGCGCCGGGTGGAACCGTCTATGCCTGCTTCTGGCTCGACATCGACATGCCCGAGAAGGAGCACATCATCGGCTGGGAGGGCGCGATCGGAGGCGATCGCGCGGTCCACCACCAGCAGGTTTCGATCAGCCCGAAACCGATCTACCTCACGCAGCAAGGCGGTCTCTGCGGTCTACCTACGGTCGACTTCACCTGGACCGGCGAGAAACCAACCGAGTGGACGCCGAAGCTCGTGGGCTTCCCCATCGGCGGCCCCGAAAATGGCGGCAAGGCGCACTTCCTGTGGCAGACGCACTTCGAGAGCGCGACCACCTACACCGGAGGCTTCAACGTCTACGTCACGAAGAAGCTGCGCAAGTACGATGGAGGCAACTTCGAGCAGGGTGATGTCTCGGGCATTCTCGTTCCCAAGATGAGCAGCGCCACGCACGTGGCCGATTGCACCGGCGACATGACGCAGCAGAAGCTCACCCACCCGATCTACGTGTACGCGTCCATGCAGCACGCCCACTTGACCATCACACACATCAAGAGCGAGCAGATCCGAGGCGGCAACAGCATCTTCACGTTCGGCGATCAGACCACGATGGGCGTCCTCGGCTTCTTCGATCAACAATTCAAGCCGTGGACCCCGTGCGTCGAAGTCCTGCCTGGCGACGAGCTCAAGACGACCTGTGACTACACCAACAACAACCCTGTCGACGTGACCGGCGGAGAGGGCTTGAACCAGGAGATGTGCGTGACGTTCTTCCAGTACTTCCCACGCCTCTCCGGCCCCAACCAATTCTGCGGAACCATCGACTCGTCGGGTGGCTTTGGTCACTAGCGCGACATCGGACGCGGGCGCACGGCCTCGCTGGACGGCCACCGCCGCTTCACGGCGGAGCGCCGGCCGTGATCCAACGTTCGAAGATGGCCTTCTCGTCGGGGTTCAAGGGAAACGTGAAGGGCATGATCATGCCGCTGCCCCCGACCTCCAGCTGCGTTCCGTCGATCTTGTGCCACAGGTAGCTGTCGCTCGTGGACCCGGGCTTGACGCGGACCATGCTGGGAACCTGCATCGAAGGCACGTTCACCAGGTTTCCGTAAGCCTCGCCGACCTTGAGGCTGAAGGGCGCCATCAGGACGGGAGTGCTCTGATGGCAGTTGCAGGCCTTGTTGATGAAAGGCTGAACCGTAGTGGCGAAGCCCACGTCACCAGTCGCTGGCGCCGCATTGCCAGCGACTGCTTGGCTGCCCGCAGCCCCTTGGCTGATTGCAACCTGGCCCCCTGCACCCTGACCGGCGACACCCTGCCCCGCCGCGCCCAGCGCAGGCCCCTCGTTCGCGCCCGGGCATCCAGTGCCCACCAGCACCAAGATCGCCATCGTGCGCGCTTTCAGCGTTCGGTCCATTGGCACTCCCTCCTACGTCGGCCGACGCACGTCAGACCATATCATTCGCGTGAAGAAAGGCCACGTGGATCTCGCTCATCCTTTTATTTCATATCAGTCATGCGGCGCTGATCGTGACGCGCAGCATGCACAGACCGATGACATCGGCGAGCAATGGTCGTTGGCTCGTTTGCGTGATGATCCTTGCGAGCGCGGCTTCTGCCGCGGCCCATCCTGCGCCGGCCGCGTCGCCGGATTTCGGTCAGCCACCGTGTGTGACGCGCATCGACAAGGATAAACAGGGAAGCTTTTCGATCAGTTACGCGGTGCAGTCGGATATTACGATGCTGACGCAGGGTGACCTTCCGTTGCCAGACGCCAACACCTACCAATTTTTCGCGTTCGACGGTTTGGTCGTGCCGTACTCGACTGGCTATCAGCTCTACCCCTATGGGCGAGCAGAGGCGATGCCGATCGATCTACCCATCTGGATTACCGCAGATGATGTGAAGAGGGCGGCGAAGGCCAGTCAGACGCTCGAGGGCGTGCTGCTTTCGCAGTCGAGCATCCCCGCGAGCGAGGTGCTCGCCGACAGCCCCGATCTTCGCGGCAGCTGGTCACGCGTCACGAGCGACGATGCGCGCATCCCGATCACGATGGCGGCTGCGATGACGGGCGCGACCTGGGATCTGACGCAAGTCGCGCCGGGCGTTTACACCCTCGCCACCTACATCTTCAGCCCGCCCAACAACGGCTGGGCGATTCGGCCGGGCGCGATCAAAGTCGTCGACGCCACGCACGACATGCCAGGCGGAGCGATCACGAGCATTCAAGAGCATGTGTTCTCGTATCAAGGTAGGCGCGTGACGGCCTGCCTGGACGTGCCAGTGGGGACCCGGCTCGACGCGTACTATCGCGTCGACGAGCGCCCAGAGCTGGGATGGACACAGTGGGTGCAGGGCCGCGACGTCAGCTCGGGCACGCTCGACCTGTGCTTTCATGCGCCCACGCCCGACCTGGTGGGATCCGTCTACATTCGCTTCGACTTGGTCGGCCCCGACGGAGATGTCACGACGCTGCACTCGCCCGATACGCTGACCGCGCTGCCGGGCTCGGGTCCGTGCAGCCCGACCACAACGCTGTGCTGCGACTTCCCGGGCGCGGAAACACAAGCGGCCGTGCCAGATGCCGGTGATGGAATGGAGGGCGCAACGTCGGCAGCGTCTGATGCGGGCGCTTCGCTCGGTGCGACTCGCGCTCCTGCGCGTGCGCCGGGACGTGTGGCGACCTCGAAGGGAGGTGGCAGTCCCGGTTGCTCGGTCGGACGGGCTGAGACTGCGAGCTCACCCTTGGCCGGCGTCTCGCTTCTGTTGCTTGCAGCGTGCCGCCTGCGGCGCCGAAGCCGCAGACACCTGACCCGAGGGGCACGCGCGACAGGCGATCCCGCTCCGTAGTACGATCGCGTGCGTGAAGGCGGTGTGGCTCGAGGGGGAGCGGCTCTCCATGCGCGAGGTCGAAGAGCCTGTGCCTGGCCCCGGCGAGGCGCTGGTGCGCGTGGCCATGGCCGGGATCTGCAACACCGATCTCGAGCTGGCCAAGGGCTACATGGGCTTCACGGGCGTGCCCGGCCACGAGCTCTGTGGCGTGGTCGAGCAGTGCGACAACCCGAGCTGGATCGGGCGCCGCGTGTGTGGAGAGATCAACCTCGGCTGTGGCCACTGTCCGCTGTGCGCGCGCGACCTGGCGCGGCACTGCCCGCAGCGCACGGTGATGGGTATCCTCGGCAAGCAGGGCTGCTTCGCCGATCGCATCACCTTGCCGATCGCGAATCTGCATTGCATCCCGGACTCGCTCCCCGACGAGCTCGCCTGCTTCATCGAGCCGACTGCCGCCGCCTTCGAGGTGCTCGAGCAGCTCACGGTCATGTCGAGCGACCGCGTGGTGGTGCTCGGGGATGGCAAGCTCGGTTTGCTGGTGGCGCAGGTGCTCGCGACCACCGGCTGCGATCTCAGCGTGGCCGGCAGGCACGCACGCAAGCTGGCGCTCGCGAGCAAGCTCGGGGCTGTAACGTGCGCCAGCGCGGACCTGCCCCGCAAGGCGTTCGACGTGGTGGTCGAGGCGACGGGCAGCCGCGACGGGCTGCGCCGCGCCGTAGAGCTCGCTCGGCCGCGCGGTACGATCGTGCTCAAGAGCACCTTTCACGGCGAGCTCACGGTCGACGCTGCCCCCATCGTGATCGACGAGCTGCGCGTGATCGGCTCGCGCTGCGGTCCGTTTCCCTTGGCGGTGGCCGCGCTCGAAGCGGGCGCGATCGATCCGAGCCAGATGGTCGATGCAATCCTGCCGCTCTCGAGCGCGCTCTCTGCGTTCGAGCGTGCGGCGGAACCCGGAGCGCTCAAGATTCTGCTCGACGTGCGCGCCTGACGCGCGCGAGTCTAGGTACGACGCGCGGTCATGGGACCTCTTCACGGCATCAGGATTCTCGAGGTCGCGGGCATCGGCCCGGGCCCGTTCGCGGCCATGCTGCTCGCGGACATGGGCGCGGACGTGCTGCGCATCGACCGGATCCCGAAACGGCCACCGCGCGGCAAGAATCTCGACGTGCTCGCCCGCGGTCGGCCGAGCGTAGGCATGGACTTGAAGCACGGCAGCGCGGCGGCCACGCTGCTCGGCTTGTGCGAGCGTGCCGATGCGCTGATCGAAGGCTTTCGGCCCGGCGTGATGGAGCGTCTGGGGCTCGGACCCGAGGCGTGTCTCGGCCGTAACCCGAAGCTCGTGTACGGACGCATGACCGGTTGGGGCCAAGACGGACCGCTCGCACAAGCGGCCGGGCACGACATCGACTACATCGCGCTCGCCGGCGCGCTGCACGCGATCGGGCGCGCGGGCGACAAGCCGCTTGCCCCGCTCAACCTGGTGGGCGACTTCGGCGGCGGAGGCATGTTGCTCGCGTTCGGTGTGGTCTGCGCGCTGCTCGAAGCGCGAGGCTCGGGACGCGGACAAGTCGTGGACGCAGCCATGATCGACGGCGCCTCGTTGCTGATGGCGATGTTCCACGGCATGGCCGCGATGGGCGCGCATTCGGAGTCGCGCGGCACCAATCTGCTCGACACTGGGGCGCACTTCTACGAAACCTACGAGACAGCGGACGGCAAACACGTCGCCATCGGCGCGATCGAGCCGCAGTTCTACGCCGAGCTGCTGCGCCGCCTCGAGCTCGACGCGAGCACGCTGCCGCCGCAGATGGATCGGCAGAGCTGGCCGGCGATGAAACAGCGCTTCGCCGAGATCTTCAAACAGAAGACGCGCGCACGCTGGTGCGAGCTGCTCGAGAGCAGCGACGCCTGCTTTGCTCCCGTGCTGAGCCTATCCGAGGCAAGACGCCATCCACACATGGAGGCGCGCGGGAGCTTCATCGAGCTCGAGGGCATCGTGCAACCTGCGCCTGCGCCGCGCTTCGATCGCACTCGGCCCGAGGTCCGGAGGCCCGCATCGGCGCCCGGTCAGGACACCGATGAGGGATTGCTCGCCTGGGGCGTGCCCGAAGCCGAGATCGCGGCGTTGCGCGCAGCCGGGGCGATCGGGTAGACAGCCCCATGGCTCTCATAGCAAGCGTGAGCTCGCTGCACGTGTATCCGATCAAGAGCTGCCGCGGCCTCGACCTCAAGTCTGTGCGCCTCGATCGGCTCGGCCCGCTCTACGACCGTCGCTTCATGCTGGTTGATGACAGTGGCCGTTTCCTCACCCAACGCGAGCTGCCGAAGCTCGCACTGGTGGACGTTCGCCTCGGCCCCACTGCATTGCAAGTGAGCGCACCGCGCATGCCGCCGCTCAAGGTCGCGATGTCGCAACGCGACGCTCAGCGCATCGAGGTGCAGGTTTGGGGCCACCGCGGACCAGCCGAGGATGCGGGCGGCAACGCGGCCGAGTGGTTCAGCCAGTTCCTCGAGCACTCGTGCCGGCTCGTGCGCATGCCCGAGGACGCGGTGCGCGCAGTCGACCCGAAGTACGCGCCGGAACCAGAACCGGCGCAGGTGGGCTTTGCAGATGCGTTCCCGGTGTTGCTGCTCTCCGAAGCGTCGCTCGAAGATCTCAACGGCCGGATGCAGCAGAAGCTGCCGATGAACCGCTTTCGACCGAACATCGTGGTGCGCGACACCGAGCCCTTTGCCGAGGACGGCTGGAAGCGCATCCGGGTCGGTGAAGTGGAGCTCGACGTGGTCAAGGGCTGCTCGCGCTGCACGACTACCACCGTGGACCAGATCACCGCACAGCGGGGCAAGGAGCCGCTTGCGACCCTCGCCACTTACAGAAAACGCGAGAACGAGGTCTTCTTCGGACAGAATTGCGTCCACCGCGGGCCCGGCTCGATCCGCGTCGGCGACGAAGTGGAAGTCCTAGAAATGGCTTTGTGACCGGGGAGGCGAACGCCTCTCCGACAACACGACCGTGATACGATCGCCTCTGGGATGAGTCACGGCTCCCACGCCCCGGGCACGGACGGCGGCGCGCTCAAGCTCGGTCGCTTCGAGCTGCAGCGCCGCCTGGGCGAAGGCAGCATGGGCGCGGTGTATCTGGCGTTCGACCGCGTGCGCGGTGACCGCGTCGCGCTCAAGACGCTACGCCGCGTGGACGGCTCCGGCATCTATCGCTTCAAGCGCGAGTTCCGTGGCTTGGCCGAGGTCAGTCATCCGAACTTGGTCGCCCTGCACGAGCTCTTCAGCGAAGGCAGCGACTGGTTCTTCACCATGGAGTACGTCGAGGGCCAAGACTTCCGTTCGTACCTCGGCACGGACGCCGCACCGCATGCGCCCGATGGGCCGGGGAGACACACGCGACAGCTGCGAGCCGCGCCCGCTCGGCATGCACCGGGCATGGAAGTGCTGTTCCCAACGCCGCTGACGAGCCCCGATCGGGCGCGCGAGGTCTTGCGGCAGGTGACGGCGGCAGTGATGGCGCTGCACGCGGCCGGCAAGCTTCATCGCGACCTCAAGCCCGACAACGTGATGGTCACCGGCGAAGGCCGCGCGGTGGTGCTCGACTTCGGCATCGGCGGCGAGCTTCACCCGGACGCGCACGGCACGCTCGAGCCGGGCGTGATGGGAACGCCCGCGTACATGTCGCCCGAGCAGGCCAAGGGCGGCGAGGTCACCGAAGCGACCGACTGGTACGCGCTCGGCGTGATGCTGTACGAGGCGCTGACCGGCCAAGTGCCGTTCGACGGCCCGTACATGGAAGTGCTGGAGCAAAAGCAGCGCCTCGATCCGCCGCGGCCATCGCAGCTCGTCTCGGGCGTGCCCGACGATCTCGATGCCGTCTGCGTGCGCCTGCTCGCACGCGATCCTGCGCAGCGGCCGAGCGGCCGCGAGCTCCTCCAAGCGCTCGGCAGCTCCGGGCCGAAGGGCGCCGCCGCGCCAGCCAACGACGCGCGGCCACCGTTCATCGGACGCGCCCACGAGCTCGCTGAGCTCGAACGTGCGCTCACAGGCACCGAGAGCGGAGCCCCGGTGGTCGTGTTCGTGCAGGGCATGACCGGCATGGGCAAGACTGCGTTGGTGGAGACCTTTCTCGACGGCGTGGCCAAACGCGGTGCAATCGCGCTCTCAGGCCGCTGCTACGAGCACGAAGCCGTGCCGTTCAAAGCGCTCGACAGCGTGGTCGATGCGCTCAGCCGCTACCTCGGCCGGCTCTCCGACACCGACGCCGCGGAGGTTCTGCCCAAGGAAATCCATGCGCTCTCGCAGCTCTTTCCGGTGTTGCGCCGCGTCGACGTGGCCCGAACCGCTCGCCGGCGCCGCGCCGTCGCGGCCGATCCGCGGATGCTGCGGCAGCAAGCCGCCCGCGGCTTGAAGGAAATGCTCGCCCGCATCGCAATGCGACAACCGCTCGTGCTCTTCATCGACGATCTGCAATGGGGCGACGTGGACAGCGCCCTTCTGCTGGCCGAGCTGCTGAGCGGTCCCGAGCGGCCGGCGATGCTGCTCTTGTGCACATACCGCAGCGCGGATCGCGAGCGCAGCCCGTGCCTCTCGACGCTGCTCGAGCTGTTGCGCGGCTCGAGCCAGGTCCAGCTGCGCGAGGTCGCGGTGGAAGAGCTCTCCGAGAGCGAGAGCGTCGAGCTGTCGCGCACCCTGCTCGGGGCCGAGAAGGAGCAGGATGCGGCCGCCATCGCGCGAGAATCGCGCGGCAGTCCCTACCTGCTCGGCGAGCTGGTCGATCACGTGCGCAGCGAGCGCAATGCGAGCGAGCCCGAAGTGAGGTCGGCCGAAGGCGTCACGCTCGAACGCGCGCTCTCGGAGCGGCTCGAGACGCTGTCCGCCGAAGCGACCACGGTCCTCGAGCTCGTCGCAGTCTCAGGGCGGCCCGTGCGTGAAGAGGTCATCGCGCGGCTCGCAGCCGGCGAGCTCAACCTGGCGAACGCGCTGATCGAGCTGCGCAGGGCCAAGCTCGTGCGCGGCGTGGGTGGTCCGGACTCGCGCGCGGTCGGCATCTACCACGACAGCATTCGCGAGGCCGTGCTCGCCCGCATGCACCCGAGCTGGGTCCCGGACTTGCACAAGCGCTTGGCCGCTGCAATCGAGAAGAGCGAGCCCGTGGACCTCGCCGCGCTGACCGAGCACCTGATCGGTGCGGGTGACCACGCGCGAGCCGGGATCTACGCCATCTCGGCCGCGCGCGAAGCGGCCGATGCGCTCGCCTTCGACAAGGCGGCCGCGTTGTATCAGGTCGCGCTCGAGCAGCACGAAGACGAGGCGTGGCGCCAGGAGCTGTACGCGCAGCTCGCCGAGGCCTTGGTCAGCGCGGGCCGCAGCACACGGGCGGCCGAGGTCTACCTGCGCGCCGTGCAGACCGCGAAGGAGCCCGACGCCTCGGAGCTGCAGCTCAAGGCCGGCGTCCAGCTGTTGCAGAGCGGCCGCTGGGAGCGCGGCATGGAAGTGCTCGCGCCCGCCTTGGCCAAGCTCGAGATCGAGCTGCCGCGCGGCGTCACCGAAGCGGTGATCCTCGCGGCCAAGCACTTCCAGACACTGCGCGAGCGGGGCTTCGATTTCGTGGCCAAGACGGAACAGGACTTGCCGGCTCCGGCGCGTGCACGGCTCGATGCGCTCTGGAGCCTGGTCCAAGCCACCTTCTCGGCCGATCCCATCCTGTGCCAGGGCGTGGTCTTGCGCCACTTGCTCGAAGCGCTCGCCGCCGGTGAGAAGTCTCGCATCGTGGTCGGGCTCTGCGCGCACTTCATCATCGTCGATCTCGTTTACTCGAGGGCGCGGGGCGGAAAGCCGCGCGCCCTGCAACAAGCCCAGGCCTTGGCGCGCGACACCCAGGATCCGCGCCTCGAAGCTTGGATCTCGTTTGCGCGCGCGTTCTCGTTCCAGAACGAGGGTTTGCTCAAGCCCGCCAGCCTCGACTTCGCACGCGCCGAGGATCTGTTCCGCAACCGCTGTCGCAACGTCATGCCCGAGCTGAACGCGTGCCGCATGCTGTACGCGCGCACGTTGGTGATGCTGGGACAAGTCGACGACCATGGCCAGACCGAGCGTTGGATCCGCGAAGCCGCGCAGTGCGAGGACCCGGTCGCCGTCGCGCGCCTGCAACTGATCGCCGTGCCGCGGCGCCTGCTGCTCGGAGACCGGCCCCAGGCCGAGCGGGGGCTCGAGATGCCGGCCGAGGTCCACGACAATCCGCTCGGGCTCACGCGGCTGCTGGCGCTCTCGGCGCGTGTCTGGCTCGCTCACTACCGCGATGATCACACCACGCTCGCAGAACTGGCAGACGAGTCCGAGAGCATGTCGCGCTCGCCGCTGTTCATCGTCCCGGTGTGGCACGCGGACCATCAGGTGCTGCGGGCGCGCACCCTGCTCGCGTTGAGCAGGCACCTGCCTGATCCGGAGCCCACGCTGGTGCGCGCGGAGACGGCGATCGCGCAGCTCGAGCGGCTCGCCCTCGAGTGCTACGTCGACCACGCGCGCATCCTGCGCGCGACCCTGTTGCACCGCCGAGGACACGACGAGGAAGCGGCGGCCGCGATCGACACGATCTTCGCGGAAGCCGACATGGGCGGCGAGAGCAGCTTGGTTCGCCTGTGCGCGCGCATGTGCAAGGGACGGCTGCTCGGCGGCGACGAAGGCGCCACGCTGGTGCACGACGCAGAGCGCGACCTCGAGCGTCGCGGCGTCACCGACACCAAGGGCGCGGCGCGGCTCTACGCCTCGGGCTTCGCGGAGTGGAGCGACGAGCCGGCGGCGACGTAGCTCTCCGGCGACGGACAGGTGCAGACGAGATTGCGATCGCCGTAGGCGTTGTCGATGCGTGCCACGGGCGGCCAATACTTGTGCACCGCGAGCCACGGCGCCGGATAGGCGGCTTGCGAGCGGCTGTAGGCGTGCGCGAATTCGTCCGCGCACACCACGTGCGCCGGGTGCGGCGCGTGCTTCAGCGGATTGTCTTTCGGGTCGAGCTCACCGCGCTCGATCTGAGAGATCTCTTCGCGAATCGCGATCAGCGCGTCGCACAAGCGGTCGAGCTCTGCTTTGCTCTCGCTCTCGGTCGGCTCGATCATCAGCGTGCCGGCCACGGGAAAGCTCATGGTCGGCGCATGAAAGCCGTAGTCCATCAGACGCTTGGCGATGTCCTCGACCTCGACGCCGGCGCTCTGCTTGAACGGCCTCGCGTCGATGATCAGCTCGTGGGCCACGAGGCCAGTACGGCCCGTGTAGAGCACTTGATACGCGCCGCGTAGGCGGGCCGCGATGTAGTTTGCGTTGAGGATCGCGACTTGTGTGGCCTTCTTGAGCCCGTCCGGGCCCATCATGGCGATGTACATCCACGAAATCGGCAGAATGCTGGCGCTGCCCCACGCCGCGGAAGACACCGGCCCGATCGCGCGCGCGCCACCTCCGCCCTGCAGCGGATGGCCGGGCAGGAACGCCGCGAGATGCTGAGCCACCGCGATCGGCCCCATGCCTGGACCGCCACCGCCGTGCGGAATGCAGAATGTCTTGTGCAAGTTGAGATGGCACACGTCGGCGCCGATCTTGCCCGGCCTGCACAGCCCGACCTGGGCGTTCATGTTCGCGCCGTCCATGTACACCTGGCCGCCGGCCGCGTGAACGATCTCGCAGATCTCCTTGATCGCCTCTTCGAACACGCCATGGGTCGAAGGGTACGTGACCATCAGCGCGCCGAGCTGATCGCGGTGCTCCTCGACCTTGCGCCGCAGATCGGCCAGATCGATGTTGCCCTGTACGTCGCAATCCACGACCACCACGCGGAAGCCTGCGACCACTGCGCTCGCCGGATTGGTGCCGTGCGCCGACTTCGGGATCAAGCAAACGTCGCGGCCACTCTGCCCACGTGAGCGCTGGTACGCGCGGATCACCAGCAAGCCCGCGTACTCACCCTGCGAGCCAGCGTTCGGTTGCAGTGACACTGCCGAGAAACCCGTGATCTCGGCGAGCCAAGCCTCGAGCTCGGCGAAGAGTCGCGCGTAGCCGCGCGCTTGCTCGACGGGCGCGAACGGGTGCAGGCCCCCGATCTCAGGCCAGCTCACCGGGTACATCTCGGCGCTCGCGTTGAGCTTCATGGTGCAGGAGCCCAGCGGAATCATCGACGTGGTGAGCGACAAGTCCTTGGCCTGCAGCCGGTGGACGTAGCGCAGCAGCTCGTGCTCGGAGTGATGGCGACCGAAGACCTCGTGGGTGAGAAACGCGCTCTTGCGCGCGAGCGCGTCGGGGAACGGCTCGGCCGGCTGCGACGCGAGCGCAGCCACGTCAGGTACGCTTGCGCGATCCTCTGCGAACGACGCGAGCAACGCCGCGACCTCGTCGAGCGTGCTCACCTCGTCGAGCGCGATTCCGAGCGACCCGTCGTCGTAGCCGCGCAAGTTGAAGCCACGGCCGAGCGCGCCCGACGCGATGCGTGCGGCCTGCAGTTTGGTCGTACGCACGCGCAAGGTGTCGAAGCACGGCGCGCTGCCCGTGTCGTAGCCGAGCGCGCGCAGGCCGCGCCGCAGCACGCTGGTCAGAGCGTGGATGTGCGCCGCTATCCGCCGCAACCCTTCCGGGCCATGATAAACCGCGTACATCGAGGCCATGATCGCGAGCAGCACTTGCGCGGTGCAGATGTTGCTCGTGGCCTTGTCGCGGCGAATGTGCTGCTCGCGGGTCTGCAACGCCAACCGGTATGCCGTGGCGCCGAGCGCGTCGCGCGAAACGCCGACGATCCGTCCCGGCAACAAGCGCTTGTGCTCCTCGCGCGTGGCGATGAACGCGGCGTGAGGCCCACCGTAACCGAGCGGCACGCCCAAGCGCTGAGTGCAGCCCACGGCGATGTCCGCGCCCATCTCGCCCGGCGGAACGAGCAGCGCGAGCGCGAGCGGATCGGCCGCCATCACCAGCAGCGCGGACGCCCCGTGCAGCCGGCCGGCGAGCTCGCGATGGTCGTGCACCACGCCATCGGTCGTCGGATACTGCACGAGCGCGCCGAACAACCGTTGCCGTTCGGGGTCGAGCTGCTGCACGTCGCCGATCACGATCTCGATGCCGACCGGCTCGGCTCGCGTCTGCAGCACGGCGATGGTCTGCGGGTGACAATCGCGCGCGACGAAGAATGCCACGCGGTCATCGCGGCAGAGGCTGTGACACATGGTCATGGCCTCGGCAGCGGCCGTGCCCTCGTCGAGCAGCGAGGCGTTGGCGAGCGGGAGCCCGGTCAGCTCCGCGACCATGGTCTGGAAATTGAGCAGCGCTTCGAGCCGGCCCTGCGAGATCTCGGCTTGGTACGGTGTGTACTGTGTGTACCAGCCCGGGTTCTCGAAGATGTTGCGCTGGATGACTTTGGGCACGAGGCAATCGCTGTAGCCCATGCCGAGCAGCGACCGCATGCGCCGGTTCTGGCCGGCGATCTCGGCGAGCCTAGCCAGCGCCGCGCTCTCGGACAGGGCCGCAGGAAGCGACAGCCGCGCGTCCTCGAGAATCGATTGCGGAACGGCAGCGCGCGCTAGGGCGTCGAGCGATGCGAGCCCGAGCACGGACAGCATCTGTGCGACCTCGGGGTCGGTCGGGCCGATGTGGCGGCGCGCGAAGGTGTCGACCGGCGACAACGGCGCCGGGTCATCCGTATTTCGCATGGACGCCTTATCTACCCGCCGGGGGCCAAAACGCAAAGCGGCTGCGCCTAAAACACGACGTCGCGCATGTGCGGCGGCGCCTCACCCGGCTTTTCTCGGCGCGCCTTGGGGGAGAGGTGCAGGTTGCCGACGCTCGAGCTCGACAGCTCTTGCGAGATACGCGATCTGCCGGTCTCCGCAGCGCCTGCGAGCGAGCGCGGCGAGGGCTTCCAAACGAAGTAGCCCAACATCAGCAGCGCCACGATCGGCAAGATCCAAGGACCGTACGAGCGCTTGTAGCGCACCTTGGGCTGCGCTGTCCGCGCGCGGCCCGGACCGGCTCCGCGCTGGGCCCGCGCCTGCGAGGGCCGCCCAGGAGGCTGCTTGCGCGCACCCGGCCCGGCCCGATCGTAGTCGATGTCGAGGGCGGCGTTGGCGCTCCCGGCATACAGCGGATCGAGCGCGTCCTCGCCCGAGACCTTCGTGGATGCAGTGGCCTTCGGGGTGCTCTTGCGGCCGCTGCTCGCGACGGTGCGCGCTGTGCTCGCCTGTTCGACCGGTGGGGCCCGATCGAAGCTACCGCCCAGCGCTTCTGCTGGGCTCGCTGCGGGCGCCGGGGCTTCCACGACGATGCGCTGCTGCTTCGGGCTCTCGGGCTCGGCCGGTTTTTGGCGCGCGGGTGGGGGCAAGCTTTGATCGATGATCCGCGCCGCGTTCAGGCCCTCGAAGTCGCCCCAGGTCGCACCCCCGCCGCCCGGCACCTGTGCCGGAACCGGCGCGCGAGCCTCGGGAATGGGAGCCGAGTTGGGCAAGACCGCGAGCGGCTCGGCCATCTGCGCGAGCGTGGGCGGCGGAATCGAGGCCCCGGCCCGACGGCTGGGTGGTAGCGCGCTCTCTGCGGCGCCGAGCAAAGCGCGACGCATCGCGCGCGCGTCCGAGAAGCGGTGCTCTCGCTTCTTCGACATCGCCTGCGCGATCATGTCCGAGAGCGGCTGTGGAACGCTCGGGTCCACTGCCTGTGCACGCGGCGGCTCGGCCGTCATGATCTGCACGATCAGGTCACCGATCGTCTCGGCCTCGAACGGCAGGCGGCCGGTGAGACCTTCGTACAGGATCACGGCCATGCTGTAGATGTCGGCGCGCTGATCGATGTTGGCCTCGCCCCGCGCTTGCTCCGGCGACATGTAGTCGGGCGTGCCGACGATCAGCCCCTCCTGGGTCGCGATGGCGGACGGCCGCTCGCCGCCGTGCTGCAGGCTGCGCGAGATGCCGAAGTCGAGGATCTTGGGGTAGACCGCATCCGCGTCGCGCTGCAGGAAGATGTTCTGGGGCTTCAAGTCGCGGGGCACGATGCCCGCGTCGTGAACGGCGGCCAGACCGCGCAACGTGAGGCTGACGATGTGGATGAGCTGCTCGCGGGTGAGCTTCGGCTCGCGATCCATGCGCTCGCCGAGGCTCTCGCCGTTCAGCAGCTCCATCACCATGAACGGCTGATCGTCGACCGTGCCGAAATCGACGGTCTGGATCACGTTGCGATGCTGCACCGACGCGGCGATACGGGCCTCGCGCAGGAACTGATCGACCATCGCTTGCGGATCGCGTGTGCCCTTGACGAACAAGAACTTGATCGCGACCGGGCGCTTGAGCGTCTGATCGACCGCGCGAAAAACCGTTCCCATCGCGCCTTCGCCGATCGGCGACTCCAGCAAGTAGCGACCGGCGACGACCTGGCCTGCCTGCAGGCCCATCAGCCGGCTCGTACGACGCGGTTGCGGCCGCCGTTCTTGGCTTCGTAAAGTGCTTTATCGGCCCGTGCGACGAGGTCTTCGGCGACCTTGATGGACGCGTGTGGCATGCCGGCGAGACCCACACTGACGGTCACCGGGATCTGCTGACCTTCGAACTCGAAGGGATGACGCTCCACGTGAACGCGCACGCGCTCCGACACCACGCCGGCCGACGGTGGGTCGGTACTGCGAGAGAGGATGACGAACTCTTCGCCGCCGTAGCGCGCGAAGGTGTCCTCGGCGCGAATCATTGGGCTCACCGCTTTGGCCAGCGTCGAGAGCACGTAGTCGCCCGCGAGGTGACCATGGGTGTCGTTGATTCGCTTGAAATGATCGATGTCGAACAGGATCAGCGAGAGCAACGCTTTGTGCCGGATCGCGTATGCGAACTCCACGGCCAAGCGCTCGAGGAAGAAGCGTTTGTTGTAGGCCTGCGTCAGCGCATCGCGTGAGGCCGACTCGAACATCTGGCGCTGGAAGTCCTCTTCGATCTCGTCCTGATAGGTGAACTTGAGGATGGTCGCGGTGCCGAGCTGGATCTTGTCTCCGTCCTGCAGCACGGCAGTCCCGATGCGCTCGCCGTTGACGAAGCTGCCGTTGGTCGAGCCGAGGTCCTCCAGTTCCACGCTGTCCGCGCCCACCTTCATGCGCGCGTGCTGGCGCGAGATGCCGTCACCCTGGATGCGGATGTCGGCGTCGCGGCCGCGGCCGATCAGCATCGTGCCCTGAAGGTTGTACATCTCGCCCACGTTGACGCCGGACAGCACGACCAACTGGGCACGCTTGCCCCGGGCCGGCGCTGCGGGCGCCAGGCTGGTCGCGACGACGGTCTTGTCCTCCCACTCGTCCTGCATGGCTGGCGGCGGGCGCACCCCGCTCAACCGTAGATGATAGTGGGGACTACCCCATCCGGGAAGC